>DQOT01000387.1 GCA_015658495.1 Fidelibacterota bacterium
CCGGACAGACCTGCTCACCCTTATGACACGGGATCCTGAATTGGGAAATAAAATTTTGTTAAATCTTTCAAGAGTATTGGGGGAACGTTTACGCAGGACTAACCTGGAACTCACACAATCGAATTGACTATGGATTCTGTTCAAAAATTATACCGGCTTTTTCTTCTCCTTGTTATCGGTGGCCTGGCTTGGAATATTCTCCCCTTTCTTGCGTCAGTGATCGTCATGCTTATATTCGCATTTTTATTTACGACGATCTTTCTTCAAAGTGTGGACACTTTAGAAAGGAGAATCCATTCTCGTGGTGGAAGTGTACTTCTCATTCTGGGAAGTGTGATTACCCTTGGACTTTGGTTCTTCGGCAGTTTTATTGCCAACCTTGGCTCACAGATCAAAGTGTTTACCACCAAACTCCAGCAGGAAGATTTTGCCATCAACCTGGAAGATCTCTCCAATAAATCAAGGGAATACCTCCCGGATTTCATGGGAAATATGATTCCCGAAAGTGCAAAAATCATTGCCACTGCAAAAGACAGCCTTGGGAATGTTTTTCAGAATATTTTATCATTACTGGGATCAGCTGGAAGTTTCTTTTTTGTGGTGGTCATGGTGTTGATTTTCACCATTATTCTGCTCATCGAATATCACGATTTCAAACGGACTCTTGTTCGATTCATCCCCAACAAATATCTGGAAATTGGACTTCGGACGATCTACAACATCGAGCAGCAAATCTCAAAATATCTACGGGGGCAAATTCTTGCTGCGGGCAGTGTGGCTATTCTGTCCATTATTGGATTATTCATTTTGAATCAGACCGGTGCTAACATGACTTTAATTGTTTTTATTGGCATCATCGCCGGCCTGGCTAATTTGATTCCCATGGTGGGACCTTTTGTAGGTATGATTCCTGCAATTTTAATTGCATTAATGAATAATCTAGGCAATGACGCAGCCATGGCGCATCAATTATTCGGCGTTGTTCCATCTCCTTTTTTCATAATGGACATTGTTTTCATGTTTATTATTGTCCAGCAGATTGATAATAATTTCATCACACCAATCTTGGTAGGAGAAAGTGTGGGGCTTCATCCCATGGCTGTCATGATTGTTTTATTTATTGGCGGAACAATGATGGGGCCTCTCGGCATGTTGTTCGCCATTCCGGCCGCTGGGGTACTGAAGGTGATTATCTCCGAAATGATCTTTATTTCAAAAAACTCTCATTTGTTATAAATGAGAGTTAAACACGAAGGACATAAAATACTCGAAGAAATTTCAGCAATTTTCTTATAATGATCTAAAAAAGAGCACACATCAAATCTCCCTAGTCGTTGTCATTCCTGACGAAGTGTAATGCCTGTCCGCCAAACGCACGTAGGCGGAGAGATCAGGGATCCATTCCGAAAAGTTGTTTTATCATTTTTTTATCACAGTCACTTTCTCCACCGTCTGCGATCCATCCATACCATAGATCGCCAATAAATAAACACCGCTGGATACGTAATCGCCCGCATTGTCCCGTCCATCCCAGGATAATTGATCGCCATCAATACTGATTCCTTGACTGGGTACATGTCGCACAACTTTCCCATCCAATGTCATCACCATCATGGATGATTCAAAGGGTAACCCATCCACTTTCATGGGTTTAACTGCAGGAATGTAAAATGGACTCGGGAAAACTTTCACATCTGAGTACGATTTCTTTTCTTTTCCAAATGGGATGCGAAGAATATTCACACCCTTACTGGTGGCGATATAAGCCAGATTCCGTTTATCATCAAAAGCAATATCTGTGATCTCATCCGACAATAGCGGACTGTTGGAACTTCGAAATCCATTAATGTCTGGCCAATAAGTTGTGTTTTCCAGAAGGACATGGACTCCCTGTGTCGGAGAGTGTGCCCAAACATTCCCATGGTGATCGATCTTGATCTCTGCCCCATTTCCAAATGAAATGTTAGGGAAATAAGCATAAGCATTTTCCCTTGAAATGGGGTTCGTTGAAGAATTTGTTAAATCATAATAATTGAGTCCATTGGGTGTTAAATAATACAAGCGATTATTTTGTCCCATACCCAATGACCAAACCGTCCCCTCACTCTTGACCTTTTTCCACAAGAATGAAACAGGATCATAGGGATTCCCGACAAAATCCAGCATAAAGATTCCACCATTCGGATAAAATCCAAGGTTTGCTTCTTCTGCCTGGAAAGCTGAATACCACATTCTCCCCCAGGAATCAAACGTAATTGATCCTGGTGATTGACTGATCTTCATGCTTGTTTCCGATGAACCATAATGTTTCCATTCATCTTGGGGTGATCTCACATGTATCGGTTCATTCCCATTTATGCAATACGGATTTGCAACCCACATATTTCCTAAGTTATCAAATTCAATATCAAACACAACCATATAAGGTCGTGAGTTGGATGACGTGGTATGAAAACTCAAATATGTTGTATCAATGACTGTAATATTTGATGGATCGTCAACATCCAAAATAATGACACCACCACTGGTACGATTAGGGGCAGTACTTGCTACATAGGAACCCCGTATTGCACAATAAAGCAATCCATCCGGCCCTTGTTCAAGATCGGCAATAAAACCACCAAAATCATGGGGAATGGTATCAGCTATAAAATGTGAATAATCATAATTTGAATGAATTGTATCAGTATTGATCGTTTTTATTTCAAGAATATTCCGCCAGCCTTCATCGCTATAGATAGAAATACCATGGGCACTTCCTCCCACCAATCGTCCATCATCCAAAACAGTAATCGCAGAAAATCCACTGGTTACGGGTGCATTTGGAATAAATCGGACATCACTTTTCTCGCCCTTGGGATCGCTGAAAATGAATCCGG
>DQOT01000386.1 GCA_015658495.1 Fidelibacterota bacterium
CTGAAATGGAAAAGAACCTGTCCGTCTGTCATCATTGTGACCATCATTTTCGGGTGGCACCCCAGGTTTATGTGGATCTCCTTTTAGACAATGGAAGCGAAATCCAACTTTTCCAGAATCTTGAATCGAAGGACTTTTTAATATTTAAGGCCGTGAAGAAATACGCCGATCAAATTGTTGCAGCAAAAACCAAAACCGGTGAAAAGGATGCCATCAAGGTTTATAATGGCAAGATCAATGGTGAATCCGTCGTCCTTGCGATTATGAATTTCCAATTCATAGGCGGCAGTATGGGCTCCGTTGTAGGCGAAGCTGTTTCCCGCGCCATCCAAAAAGCGGATGAATTGAAAGTTCCCTTTTTATTGGTCTGTGCGTCAGGTGGTGCCCGGATGCAGGAAGGAGCAATCTCCTTGATGCAACTGGCCAAGACCAGTTCACATTTGGCAAAATTTGCTAAAAATGGCGGACTTTATATTCCCATTTTAACCGACCCAACCACAGGCGGCGTGACGGCAAGTTATGGCATGTTAGGCGACGTTATTCTCGCCGAACCCGGCGCATTGATCGGTTTTGCCGGTCCCCGCGTGATCAAGCAAACCATCGGTCAGGATCTGCCCAAAGGCTTCCAGCGATCGGAATTCTTATTGGAGAAAGGATTCATTGATCACATTGTGTCCAGAAGTGAAATGAAAGAAAAAATATCGACCCTGATTTCACTTCTTACATGAGCCGACCCAAAATACTTATCACCAACGACGACGGTATTTTCGCACCGGGTATTCGTGCACTGTGGGAGGCCATGCGTGAAATTGGTGATCCTATCGTCATTGCTCCCGATACAGAACAAAGTGCCGTAGGCCATGCTATCACACTTACCGATCCATTACGCGTTATTCAGGTTCATCGGTCCGGTGGATTTGAAGGGTTGGCCGTTTCCGGCACACCTTCTGATTGCGCAAAAATTGCCATCAAATCCATCCTTGATGAAAAACCGGATCTTCTGATTTCCGGTATCAATTCCGGTTCCAATGTGGGAACCAATATCATTTATTCCGGCACAATCTCTGCCGCTACAGAAGGAACCATGTTGGGTATCCCCTCCATAGCCATCAGTTTGGATTCTTATAAATCAGATGAATTTCGCGCTGCGAAAAAAGCAGCTATTGATTTAGCACACCATGTTTTGTATTATGGTGTCTCACAGGGAACATTACTGAATGTAAATGTACCTTACTGTCCACCGGATGAGATCAAGGGTGTGAAAATCACCCGTCAGGGAACCCAATATTTCAAGGATGAATTTGATAAACGTACCGATCCACGTGGCCGGACTTATTATTGGATGAAAGGCAATGTAGTGGACAAGGACGAGTCCGTGGATTTTGACGGAAAAGCCGTTTCTGAAAAATATATCAGTGTCACACCTATTCATTTTAATGTAACCAATGAATCCTATATGGATGAACTCAAAAGTCAATTCTCCAATGAATAGTTTTCATACACAGGGCGTAGTAATTCTGGATTTTGGATCACAATACACCCAATTGATCGCACGACGCGTCCGGGAACAAAATGTATTTTCTGAAATTTTATCATCCGAAACAGCTTTTAATGATATTTTAAACCGGAAACCAGCTGCATTAATTTTGTCTGGTGGACCCTCTAGCGTTTTTGGCCATGAAGCACCGGAATTTGATGAAGCCATTCTTGATGCTGATTTCCCCATTTTGGGAATTTGCTATGGACTCCAATTATTAGCTCATCATCAGGGTGGTTTAGTTGAATCAACGGGCCATGGCGAATATGGTTTTGCAACAATATCCGTGGATGACGATTCCAGTTTATTTTCGGATATGGCGAAGGAATCCCGGGTTTGGATGAGTCATATGGATCGTGTATCAAGAATTCCGGATGGCTGGCACACCTTAGCTCATTCTTCCAATGGTGTTGTTGCTGCCATGGCCAACGAAGATCAATCCCGTGTGGCAACGCAATTTCATCCGGAAGTGGCTCATACAGAAGAAGGGAAAACCATACTCCGAAATTTTTTATTTAAGGTCGCAAATTGCGCCCCAAGCTGGACGACCGGGAATTTTATCGATGAACAAATCGAACTTATCCGCAAGCAAGTGGGCGATGGAAAAGTTCTTGTAGGTGTGAGTGGCGGCGTGGATTCCACAATAGTTGCAGCACTGCTTCACAAAGCCATTGGCGACAGATCCACAGCGGTATTAATTGACCATGGATTGCTTCGTAAAAATGAAGCGCAAGATTGCGTTCTTGCATTGAAAACCGGTCTCGGTGTCAATATTAATATGTTTGATGAATCGGATATTTTTCTTTCCAAACTGGAAGGGGTGATCGATCCTGAAAAAAAACGAAAAATCATCGGAAACCAGTTCATTTATTCTTTTCACCGCATCGCCAATGAAATGGGAGAAATGCAATTTCTGGCCCAAGGCACCCTTTATCCTGATGTAATCGAAAGTGGGGTGAGCAAAGGCAAAACTGCTCATGTGATCAAGAGTCATCATAATGTGGGTGGTTTACCTGAAGATATGGATTTCGAGTTGGTGGAACCGCTCCGTGAATTATTTAAAGATGAGGTTCGAAATGTGGGACGCGAATTGGGATTACCGGAAACATTGATTGAGCGCCATCCATTTCCCGGACCCGGGTTAGCGGTGCGGATCATTGGTGAAATTACACGGGATCGAATCAAAATTCTCCAGGAAGCGGATCAGATTTACATGGATATTCTTCATGAAGATGAATTGTATAACGAGATTTGGCAAGCATTTGCTGTTTTAATCCCGGTGCAAACTGTTGGCGTAATGGGCGACCAACGAACATATGAGAATCTTTTGGGAATTCGTGCAGTGACCAGTACAGACGGCATGACGGCAGACTGGTTTCGCATGCCCGCGGATACTTTGACCAAAATCTCAAATAAGATCGTGAATTCTGTCCGTGGAATAAATCGAGTGGTCTATGATATTACATCGAAGCCGCCGGGCACCATCGAGTGGGAGTAAGTTGGTGATTGGTAGCTGATGGGTTGGTTGATAAAGTGAATTGCAGAAAAAAATCTATTTCTTTTAATATTATGGTTTTATTAGAGCCTTCGTGTAACTTCGTATTCTTTGCGGCTAAAATAATTTTAACACTTCACATGATAAGGGTAACAAATAAATGTGTGGAATTGTAGGATACATTGGATACAGGGACTCGGTCCCGATTTTATTAAAAGGGCTTAAGCGCTTAGAATATCGCGGCTATGATTCTGCAGGGATCGCTCTTGTACGGGATAAAAAACTCTCTTATTTAAAAAAAGCAGGAAAGGTATCCCAACTCCAATCTTTGGTGGATGATACACCCATGCAGGGGTTCATTGGATTGGCACATACACGCTGGGCGACGCATGGTGAGCCCAACGACATTAATGCTCATCCACATGTAGATCACACCGGGAAGATCGCTCTCGCTCATAATGGTATTATTGAAAATTTCGGAACACTGAAACGGGTTTTGGAAGATCAGGGTGTTGCTTTCACCAGTGATACCGACTCCGAGGTCCTGGTTCAACTTATTTCCGCCCTGTATTATAACGGCAACACCATTACGTTCGAAGAAGCTGTCCGGGGCGCATTGCAAGAAGTGGTTGGCGCTTACGGTATTGTTGCTGTTTGCGCGGACGAACCGGACACATTGATTGCCGCACGATTAGGAAGTCCACTGGTTTTGGGGATTGGCGAAGGCGAATATTTTTTAGCCAGTGATGCCTCTCCTATCGTGGAACATACCCGAAATGTGATTTATCTCGACGATGGCGAAATGGTGAAACTAACTCAAAATGAACATGTAATTTCAGAAATCCATTCAAAAAATATTGTTACCAAAAAATTAAATGAGATCGATTTGAGTATTGAAGAGATTGAAAAAGGTGGATTTCCCCATTTTATGCTGAAGGAAATTTACGATCAGAGACATTCCATTACCGATACCATGCGCGGCCGGCTAAACTTGGATGACGGTATTATTCATTTGGGTGGCATCGCAGATATTATCCCAAATCTTCTTTCTACATCCCGGATTTATATCGTAGCCTGCGGTACATCCTGGCATGCAGGACTCATTGGAAAGCAATTGATTGAGAATTATGCCCATGTTCCGGTTCATGTGGAATATGCCTCCGAATTCCGCTATCGGAATGCCATTATTGACAGTAATACTGTTCTGATTGCCATCAGCCAATCGGGCGAAACGGCGGATACCTTGGCTGCTATCCGGAAAGCAAAAGAATTGGGCGCCTTGACACTTGGGATCTGTAATGTGGTTGGGAGCACCATCGCCCGAGAAACAGATAGTGGAATTTATACGCATGCTGGTCCAGAGATAGGTGTGGCCTCCACAAAAGCATTTACAGCACAGCTAACGGTTTTGACCCTGTTAGCATTAATGCTCGGTCAAAAATTGGGCATAGCCAAAGATCGAGGACAGAATCTGATCAATGCACTGAATAGAATTGATGAAGATGTGGCAACGATTTTACAGAATTTTGGCCAGATCAAAGCTGTAGCGAAACAAACCATGGAGGCGAACAATTATCTCTATCTCGGTCGGGGGATCAATTTCCCCGTCGCCTTGGAAGGTGCGCTCAAATTAAAAGAGATTTCTTACATCCATGCAGAAGGCTATCCCGCTGCGGAGATGAAACACGGTCCCATTGCACTGATCGACGAAAATATGCCAGTTGTATTCATTGCGCCGCAAGATGCTACATTTTCCAAAATTCTGACAAATATTCAGGAAGTAAAAGCGAGGAAGGGGATTGTCATTGCCATCGCGGATAAACCGAATAAAGAATTAACATCCCTATCCGATTTTGTATTGGAAGTACCCCAAACCCATCAGCATGTTTTTCCCATCACCAGTTCAATCATTTTGCAATTGCTGGCTTACGAATTAGCCGTCCTTCGCGGGTGTGATGTGGACATGCCTCGCAACCTCGCGAAAAGTGTAACGGTTGA
>DQOT01000074.1 GCA_015658495.1 Fidelibacterota bacterium
ATATACAATACCCAATGGGATGGCTGCGCGCGGGATTCTCATCCAATAAGCTGCACCAACCAATACCACAAGACTAATTGTTATAAAAATAAATTCGGGATTGGACATAAATTGCGTTAAATAGGTTCGAGAATTTACTTTTATAAAAAAACAAAAAAAGATTCTTTCGAATCTTTCTAAATGTCGGGGCGACAGGATTTGAACCTGCGACCACTTGACCCCCAGCCAAGTGCGCTACCGGACTGCGCCACGCCCCGAAAATTTATTCAGTGATGATGTTTAAAATCGCTGTTAAATCGTTCTTGATTTTACGAAAAATAACCTGTTGCTTCTCATTGAAAGATTTAGTCTTTTGGGCTTCTTCCAGTACAGATTCTTTTCCTGAGATCACAGATCGTGCACCATCAATTGTGTATTTTTTATTATAAAGCAGATCCTTGATATTAAGGATCATGTCAATGTCTTTTTGGCGGTAGGTACGATTCCCGGCACGATTCTTTGGGGGTTTTAACTGGGAGAATTCTGTTTGCCAATATCGTAATACGTAGGCTTTTAGCTGAGTGAGTTCACTGACCTCACCAATGGAATAATAGAGTTTTTTTACCTTAGGTTGTACCTTCGCCATAATCAATTTCACTTCAAGTTATACTTTAAATTAACGACGACGGATTCATCGGGCAAGGGAAATGAATTTTCTTATTCAATAAGATAAGTGGTATATAAACCAGATAAGATCAAGGGTGTTTTCTCTATCAATTCTTTTGGCGCAACCATGGCAACACGCATTTGGGTTTTGCCCCTTTTTGGATCAGAATAAAACCCATTCATGGGTGCTAATAATAATGTGAATTCTTGATCGTCGATACGGACCTTCCCCTTTGATGCGCAATATTTTACAAAATCTCGGGAATCAAAAGTATCAGCGCAAATATTTCTGAAATCAATTACAAAATAAATCGCTGCCTCAGGATTGGAAACAATCAATCCCGGGATCTCTTTCATCAGGTTTTCCCTTAAAGGCATGATCAATCCACTATAGTAATTCCTTTGGTGTTGATACCAAGCATTAAGATCATGATGAGATTCGTGGGCCAAACTCCCAAATATCTCCTGACCAATGGCATTTGCACACAAATTTGCTGTGTATTCTGATACAGCTTTTGTATGAAAATCTAAATTGTCAGTTACCAATCCACCTATTCGCAAACCACAGGCATTCCATACTTTTGATGAAGATTCGATGCTTATCCTGGATCGCGTAATTCCCGGAACGTCTTCTTCGGTAATTTTCCAAATACTGGATGATCCATCTTCACCGTAATACAATTGACGATACGCTTCATCGCTCACTATCCAAATATTATGGTTGACGCAGATCTTTGCAAGATCGATCAATTGGCGTTGATTCAAGAATTGGCCTGTGGGGTTATCCGTTGGAATGACCAATAATCCACCGGGAGCATTTTCTGTTATTATTTTTTCGATCTCATCCAGGGCAAGTGGTTCAAATGTTCCGTCATCTGAAATTTCCCGATTGGCTGTAACAATCGGAATAGACAACCGTTTCCCGAATTCGATATAATTTGTGTATGCCGGATCCAGTAGCATGAGCGGCTTTTCTGATGAGGGACCACAAACACCCAGCATCATTAATTCCATCGCTTGTGATCCACCATCTGTGATCATACAATAAAGATGTGATGTATCCACACCTTCCGACCCAATAATATTTAAGAATGCCTCTCTCGCCTCATCTGTCCCAACGCTGGGTGTGTATTTTACCACACCATCCTTAAACCTTATTTCTCCCATTTCGTTCAAGCGGTTTTGCATGGCTGGATGCATGGGTAATGAAACATTTCCAATAGCCAAATTCACAACCTGGATTTCATTTTTATCTTCTCGTTGTGTAAAAATGATTTGTGCCTCCCTTATGGCTGACGGGAGTCTATTTTCGAAATGGGATGATAGGTTTGGAGCCATGATTCTGATCGTAAAATTAGTTCAGGTTAGGTATAAAAACAAAAACGGTGAAAACTAACATTTTCACCGTTTATTTTAATTGATTGGAAAAAATTAGAAACGACGTTTCTTAAACGGTCTCCGTCCACCACGATCGTTATCACGAGGGGGTCGTTTGGGTCGTTCCACATATCCTTCAGGTTTTTCCAGCAATGCTTTTCGACTGAAATCCAATCTGCCCTGATCATCAATTTTGATCAGTTTAACCCGAATGGGATCACCCCGTTTGACAACATCTTCTACTTTATCAACCCTATGCCACTCTAATTCCGAAATGTGAACCAGACCTTCACGGCCAGGCACAAATTCTACGAATGCACCAAAGGTCATCATGCGAGTCACAGTTCCATCAAACTCCATTCCAACTTCCGGTTCAAATGTAAGAGCTTTTACCATTTCGATAGCTTCATTGCATTTTACCGTATTTTCACCGGCAATAGTAACCAAACCATCATCATCAACATTGACTTCACACTCAGTATCTTCAATGATCTTTTTGATGTTTTTACCACCTGGTCCAATCAATGCACCAATTTTTTCAGGATTAATATTAATGGACATAATCCTCGGAGCATATTGTGAGATCTCATTCGGTTCAGGCATAGCTTCATTCATCAATCCAAGAATGTGCATCCTACCTTCATGGGCTTGCTGTAACGCTTGTTCCATCAATTCAAAAGAAAGACCTTCAATTTTCAAGTCTAACTGAATGGCAGTAATGCCATCTGATGTACCTGCAACTTTAAAATCCATATCACCCAAATGATCTTCCATTCCGAGAATATCACTTAATATTGCGTGACGCTTACCATCAGTGATCAATCCCATAGCAATCCCGGCAACATGGCCTTTTAATGGCGCACCTGCGCTCATTAAGGATAACGATCCACCACAGACTGATGCCATTGATGATGATCCGTTAGATTCCATTATTTCGGAAACAATCCGAATGGTATAAGGGAAGTCATCATAATCAGGAAGGACAGGTTTGATGGCCCGTTGTGCCAAATTACCATGCCCAATTTCGCGGCGACTTGTAAAACCGATCCGACCAGTTTCACCCACACAATAAGGCGGAAAATTGTAATGTAGATAATAAGATTTTTTATAATCTTCATCTGCACTATCAATAATCATTTCATCTCTTTTTGATCCTAAGGTTGTTATGACCAATGCTTGCGTTTCTCCACGAGTGAAAAGCGCTGAACCATGGGTTCGAGTTAAAATATCAGGATCAATCGAGATAGGACGAATATCTGTTGTTGATCGTCCATCACTTCTTTTCCCAGTTGCAAGGATCTGCTCACGAAATCCCGCTTTAAAGCGATCATCGATAAGAGATTTAATTGTTTTACCTTCTTCGGGGTAGGCTTCTTCAAACGATTCAAGAATAGATGAAACCAGATCGTCTTTTGCACTTGATCTTTCTTTCTTATCACCAATTTTGACAATATCCTCAACTTGGGTTCCAATCTTTTCATCTACTGCAGAAACCAATGCTTCAACAGGTTCCGGAATTACAACTTCATCTTTCACTACATTCATTTCTGAAAGGAGTTCATTTTGAAGTTCGATAATTTCTTTAATGACACTATGTGCACGTTTCAATCCATCTAAAATATCAGATTCAGTCGCACCATCAGCTTCACCTTCAACCATCACGACTGTTTCTTGATTTCCTGAAACAAGCATTTCCATGTCACAATCCATGATCTCGGAACGTGTTGGGTTGATGATAAATTCGCCATCAATTCTTCCAACACGAACTGACGCAAGTGGTCCATTCCATGGAATTGTAGATGTCATTAAGGCAGCGGATGCACCTACACCAGCCAGCACATCAGCCATATTTTCACCATCACTTTGTAAAACAGTGATCATAATTTGGGTTTCATTTTTAAACCCTTTTGGAAACAAGGGACGGATGGGGCGATCAGTCACGCGACTTGTCAGCACCTCATGTTCCGCGGGTCTTGCTTCACGTTTGAAAAAACCGCCGGGGATTTTCCCGCCGGCATAATGTTTTTCACGGTATTCAACTTGTAATGGGAAAAAATCAATATCTTCCCGAGGTTCTTTAGCGGCATTCACAGCAGCCAAGATTGTTGTCTCTCCATAGGTTACCATTACGGAACCATTACTTTGACGAGCGACTCTGCCCGTCTCTAATCGCATTTTTTTTCCTGCGATTTCTCTTTCTTTTGTTATCATTTTCTTTCTTCTTTTTTATTTATTCGATTATTGAGTTCTCTTATCTACTAACCTCTGATGGACAACTCTTTTATTAAGTTAACATATGATTCTGCATTCGTACGCGTAATGTACTTCAGCATTTTTTTTCTTTGTGATACCAACTGAACCAAACCACGACGAGTGTGGTGGTCTTTTTTGTGAATTTTCACATGATCCGTCAATTCACGAATACGGTGAGTTAGAATAGCAACCTGTACTTCTGGTGAACCTGTATCGTTCGCGTCTTTACCGAATTGCTCAACGTATTTTTGTTTTTCTTCTTTTGAGATAGGCATTTTCTTTTTTTACTCCTATTCGTACTTACCCTGTAACTCAAGGCATTTTTGTTTGTCTTTAATTAATTGTGATTTTAAATCTTCCGGGGAAGGGAATTTTTTTTCATCCCTTATTCTCTCTAAAAACTCTACTCTGATTTCTTTCCCGTATAGGTCAACAGCCTTATCATGGAAAAAGTGAATCTCCATCACAAGATCTTTTTCATTAAAGGTAGGTCTGGTCCCGAAATTACACATTCCATACAGTTGAAGTCCATTAATCCTTCCTCTTGTAAAATAGACGCCCGGATGGGGCATTAACTGGTTTTTCTCCACGGGAATCACATTTGCAGTTGGGAAATCAAGATCTTTTCCCCGCCCGGCGCCATGGACAACCTTGGCCATAAATCCAAAAATAGATCCCAATTCGAAATTTGCACGGCGGACGAATCCATCCTGAATCAGTTGACGAATATGCGTGCTGGAAATGACGTGGCCTTCATCAGACACTTTCTGGATGACTTCCAAGCCAATTGCTTTTTTTGAACAATAGTCTTCTAAAAATTCGGGGCTTCCCTCTCGTTTGTATCCAAAATGGTGATCATATCCGACAATCATGTATTCCGGGTTGAAATTGGGAAGTACAGTATCATTCAAAAAATCCGTGGCCGTTGTTTTGGAAAAGGCTTTTGTAAAATTGATCACATACACTATTTCGATCCCCAACGATTCAATGATCTCTAATTTTTGATCGATGCCCATGATAAGAGATAATTTATCTGCAGATGGGTCTAAAATATGGCGTGGATGGGGATCAAATGTAACCAAAACCGATGGAACATTACGTGCATGGGCATGATTGACCACTGATGTTAGGATCCCGTGATGCCCGCGATGAATTCCATCGTAGGAGCCAATTGTAAGCACACAGGATGGTAAAGGTTTGAATTGATCTAAACGACGGATGATTTCCATGATACTTCAAATTCTTGAATGCTTTGGGATTCATCAATCGAAAAGCCTCCCACCTGAGTCCGAATGAGGGATTTCAAATATCCAACCGTTCCCAATTTTTCTGCGATTTCTTTCCCCAATACCCGGATATAGGTCCCTTTGGAACAGATGGAAGAAAATGTAATTGTGGATCCATTAAAATCATCGAGATTAATATCTTTGATCTGGATCTCTACTGGTTCCCGTTTTACTTCAATATTTTTACGAGCCAATTTATATAGCCGCTGTCCGTTTACCTTTTTAGCCGAATACATCGGTGGTGTTTGAAATGAACTGCCAAGAAAAGAATTCAAAACTTGTTCAACTTTATCCTGGGATAATTCAGGGACAAGTTTTGTTTCAATTATATCGCCTTCCGTATCCAGGGTATTGGTCATTTCACCCAGTTGAATAGTGGCAGTATAGGATTTATCTTCTGCAGTGATGGTTGTGAGTTGTTTGGTATCTCTTCCGGTTCCGATAATCAAAACACCTTCAGCAAATGGATCTAAAGTTCCACCATGACCCACTTTTTTCTCGCGAACAATTCCGCGTATTTTTTTCACAACGTCAAATGACGTCCAGCCGATGGGCTTATGAATGTTCAGGATCATTTTCGTCTTTTTTCAATTTAACATCGTGAAGAAGTTTATTGATCTTATCAGTATAAAGGAGACTTTCATCATAGTAAAAATGAAGATCTGGCGTATTCTTTAAATGGAGTTCTGGACTCATGAATTTTTTAAACGCCTTCCTTTTTTGATTAATGGCGATGTTGATTTCTTTATCAGATTTTTTTCGTCCCAACACGCTATAATAAACATTGGCCGTGCGCAAATCCGGTGCTACATCTACGTGTGTAAATGTGACGAATCCTAATTGGGACAGATTTATATTTTTCGTGAGGATACCGCATAAGATATCCAAGACTTGGTTTCCCACCCGATCCATGCGGTTATAAGGTTTATTCGAGTTCAACTTAATTCTAATTTACGCTTCACCTCTCGGATCTCGTAAACTTCTATAATATCACCTTCTTGGAATTTCTTAACACCCTCTACACCAATACCACATTCCAGACCTTCTTTCACTTCTTTTGCATCGTCTTTATGACGTTTTAGTGAATTGATCAGCCCTTCAACCAAGACTTCACCATCACGTGTAACACGGGCCTTCCCATTACGTATAATGAGACCTTCCACCACTTTACACCCGGCAATAAACCCAATTTTTGGAATTTTAAACTGAGTCAATACTTCGGCTCTTCCAAGACTGCTTTCAACTTTATCTGGCTCCAGCATCCCTTCAAGTGCTATGGTTAATTCTTCCACAGCTTGATAGATCACATTATAGGTGCGGATGTCCACCCC
>DQOT01000188.1 GCA_015658495.1 Fidelibacterota bacterium
TTACCAATTCTGCGGGAGATTTCCGTTCTTACACAATGGCATCCACCAAGGGGCTTACCACATTATAATCAAATGGATCCACTTGGTCCGGTGCCAGTTCCGCCGATGGTGGTTTGGTGATACTTCCTTCGGGAATTCGCCCGGGATTTTGGGTATTCACCCATTTTGCCAGAGCATATACATCGATTTTACTTAAATCGGAGATCACCGCCAATCCACCGCTCATATCGCCATAAAGGGTGCAGTAGCCCAAGGCTAATTCTGTCTTGTTTCCCGTGGATAAAACCATCCAACCAAATTTATTAGATAATGCCATGAGAAGATTCCCACGTGCTCTGGCTTGGATGTTCTCTTCGGCTACATTGGGCTCTAATCCGAGAAAATGCGGGTGCAATATTGTTTCCAATCCTTCCACGGCTTCCTGGATGGGAATGATGCGGAAATCGATTCCCAATTTTCGAGCCAATGCCTGCGCATCGGATAAACTGTGATCGCTAGAATATTTGGAGGGAAGTGAGATTCCATGGACTTGATTCGGACCAAGGGCATCTGCGGCAATGGTTGCCACCAGCGCACTATCGATTCCGCCGGACAATCCCAATACAGCTTCTGTGTGCCCTGTTTTCTTAAAATAATCTGACACACCGAGACAAAGCGCACGGTACATCTTATCCTCTCGCGGTTGGATGTTCAATTCAACGGATTGATTGGAATCGAGATTAACCAAAACCAGTTCTTCTTCAAAGGCTTTACCTTGCCCCAAACAATCGCCCTTTGCAGAAAAAGCCAATGATTCACCATCGAAGATCAATTCGTCCTGAGCACCCACCATATTACAATACAGAAATGGTAATCCGGTTTCTTTTACTTTTTCCTGAATCAGATCTTTCCGCCTGAATAATCTCCCTTCATGATAAGGTGATGCAGAAATATTGAACAATATATCCGCACCTTTTTCTTTTTGAATTTGGCTCACCTTGCAGTCATAATCATGATCCCATAGATCTTCACATATTTGGATACCAAGATTGATCTGTTTCCCTTTAACAGGAACAGGAATTACTTTGGGTTCTTCGCCGCTGGTAAAATACCGATCCTCATCGAATACATCGTAAGTGGGAAGTAAAATTTTGTCCGTGGTGGTTTGTAGTTTCCCATCATAGCAAACTGCTGCGGAATTGAATAATCTTCCATTTTCCTTTCTCACAAATCCAATAATAATGGGAAGGGAAGATTGGGCTGCAATCTCATTTAAAACAGATAAATTCCGGTCAATAAATCCATCTTCCCAAAGTAAATCTTGAGGTGGATACCCAGTGATGACGAGTTCTGGAAATACAACAATATCTGCATTAATATCAATGCTTTGTTGATAGTACTTTAGAATGATATCGCGGTTATGATTAAATGCACCGACGGTTGGATTGATTTGGCAAAGTGCGATCTTCATCGCACAATCTCAAAAGTTGTAAACTTATTTTGGGACGGGTTCCATTCTATACTCAGCTTATCTACACTTGCCAATGGTGGACCATCCTGAAGCCATCCAGTCAATTCTGTCAGACTGTCCATGTCTCCTTCGGCAGTGAGTTCTACAGCATTTGAAAAGAAATTTTTCACCCAGCCCGTTAAACCTAATTCCAAAGCTTTGGTTTGTGTTTGTTTTCGAAACCAAACTCTCTGAACTTTTCCCGAAACCATCACATGTATTCTATACATGATCCAATTTTTTTTTGAGTTTGGCAATCACATCTTCCGGAGACTCGGCATGAATTACATGACTGATATCCCACGTTTCATACCCAATCACAGGTTTATCGAGTTGGAACGCATAAGCGATCTCACTCATGGTGCCGTATTTCCCGGAGATTGCGATTGCCGCATCACAGTTATAGGCCAGTACCGCATTTCGGGCAATGTCCATTCCTGTAGCAATAGGAATGGTCAAATAGTCATTCCCTTCCTTCAATTCTTTACCTTTCAGAATGCCGATCACAGTACCACCTGCTTCTGAAACACCTTTTGAGATTGCCTCCATGACACCTGGCCCGCCTCCACAAAAAACAAGATATCTTTCCTTGGCAAGTCGGCGACCGATTTCCACTGTATTTTCATACACTTCAGGTGTGATATCACGCCCGCCAAAAACGGAAATGCGTCCTTTAAATTCCATTAAGGCTCTAACCGTGTCATGGTTCTGGGGAATGGAATTGTTTCACGGATATGTTTTGTTCCACAGATCCAAGCAACGGTTCTTTCGAGTCCAAGCCCAAAACCTGAGTGGGGTACGGATCCATATTTACGGAGATCCAAGTACCATTTTAACGGTTCCATAGGCAAATCGTGATGTCGAATTCGATTGATAAGTGTTTCGATATTATCTTCGCGCTGACCACCGCCAATAATTTCGCCATAACCTTCTGAGGCTATCATATCCACGCCCAGGGCGATTTCATCATTATGTTCATCCCTTTTCATGTAAAATGCTTTAATATCCGCTGGCCAGTGATGGATCATCACTGGTTTATCAAATTGTTCAGAAAGGAGCGTTTCATCCGGTGCGCCAAAATCGGATCCATATTTGAAATCAATACCCTTCTCCTTCAATATTGTTGCTGCTTCATCATAAGTGATCCGTGGAAACGGCGGTACAACAGCTTCCAATTTGGAAATATCCCTTTCTAATGTTTTCAATTCCGATTGGCAATATTCGAGGACACGCTGAATGATGGAGGTAACCAGGTTTTCTGCCCAAGTCATATTTTCATCCAATTCCACGTAAGCCATTTCCGGTTCCACCATCCAGAATTCTGTTAAATGGCGGCGGGTTTTTGATTTTTCAGCACGAAAGGTTGGGCCAAAACAATAGGATTTTCCAAAAGCAGTCGCACCCGCTTCCTGATATAATTGGCCACTTTGAGTGAGAAAGGCAGACCGATCATAATAATCCACTTCAAACAGCGTCGTGGTCCCTTCCACGGCATTACTGGTAAAAATCGGAGAATCTATAAGTGTAAACCCATTATCATCAAAAAAGTCTCGAATCGCTTTCACGATTTGGTGACGGACCCGCATAATGGCATTTTGCCTTTTGGAGCGCAACCATAAATGTCGATTCGACATGAGAAAATCAGCCCCGTGCTCTTTTAGAGAAATTGGGAATTCTTCCGTGACATGGTTCACCACTTTGATCTCTTTTATTCCTAATTCATATCCACCGACCGATCTGGGTTCCTTCCGTACCGTTCCCGTCAAAATAACGGAATCTTCCTTATTCAGGTCCTGTTCCATGGCGAATGTTTCAACGGTAGCTTCGCCTTTTACAACCACCCCCTGGAGTAATCCCGTGCCATCCCGAAAAATGAGAAACCAAATTTTCCCAATGTTTCTTGTGTTGTACACCCAACCTTTGACCGTCACATCTTGGCCCTCGTACTGGCCAAGATCTTTAATTGTTACTGTTTTCATTATTATAAATCGTGTTCCTTTACCAAGTCGTCATAATATCGTTCAAAATATCTTCCGCAATTTTACGAACGGCAACCTTCGTTGCGAAAGCACGTGGTTCACCAAATTCATCATCATCTTCATCATCAGTTTTGCCATCATTATCATTATCGATGCCGTCGGAGCCGATGTCTCCGCTCAAGCCATAAGCACCAAATCCGGAGTAGGTTCCTTCCAGTAGATTCTTGTCCTGGGACACATCATACCACGCCACCTTCACATCAATCTTGTAGCGGTATTCTGATACAGATTCCTGTTTGCTGTAAGTGTAGGGTCCCTCATTCACTTTCTTTACAGTTCCCCGGAGAATGGAATGAGCCACATTTTCATCCGTAATTCTCAAAATGCCCGCTTCGTTGAATTCATCCAGGATTCCGTCAGTGATATCTTCCGCCAGTCCGAATTCCGCCGTTTCATTATCCATGAGTGGAATGGCAATAGATTTTATATGGGGTGGAATGGAACCGGCCATGGAGTAAAAACCACATCCGTAATGGAAGATGGAAAATGGAAGAAGGATGAAGGATAATAGAAGATGGAAAATGGAAGATGGGCGATGGGAGATGATTCGATGTTTTTTCATCCTATTTCCGGCGTTTGATCTTGGGTTCCAGGCCAAATTCTTCGATTTTTCTGTACAAGGTCCGCTCACTCATTCCGAGAGACCTTGCTGTTTTCCGGCGGTTATTATTAAAGAACCTTAATGAACGTGTGATGGCTTCTTCTTCCAAATCTTTGATTGCCATATCCCCAATGGCATCGTCACGGATCAATTTTTGAACCTCGTCTGTGATTTCCATGGATTTTTTCGGTAATGGAATTCCCAGATCGGCTGGGTCCATGATGGGGAATTGCGTCACCGTAGAAGGCACTTGTCCACTCATGAGCATTTTTTGGATGATTTCTGTATCTTGTTTCAACATAAAGAGTTGGCGCAAAATAAGGTCGATCTCAGCTTTATCCGATGATTGATTCACTAAAACCGGCAAAGCCGGATTATGAATCGGTTCCAAAGGTAAAACATCTATCAATTCATTTTGTACCATTTCAACCGTGATTCTTTCCCCTTTTTGAAGGACCAGGATCTTTTCAACAAAATGCTTCAGTTCACGAACATTCCCGGGCCATTCATATTGTTTCAAAACCCGAATCGCTTCCGGCATAAAACCGCGATATAAAATATCATTGGATCTTGTGAATTCCAGAGCAAATCGTTCCACCAAAGGACCAATGTCTTCCACCCGTTTCCGGAGAGCAGGAACATCCACCGTCACCGTTTTTAAACGGTAATAAAGGTCTTGGCGGAATTCACCTTTTTTCACCAATTCAGTCAAATTTTTATTGGTAGCAGCAATAATCCGAACGTCAGTATATCTCGTCTTGGCTTCCCCCACCCGCATGAATTCACCGTTATCCAAAACACGAAGTAATTTCACCTGTGTTTCCAATGGCGTTTCACCAATCTCATCCAGAAAAATGGTTCCTTTATTTGCTGCTTCAAAATAACCTTTACGGTCTTCGCCTGCGCCTGTGAATGATCCTTTTTTATGTCCGAATAATTCGGATTCAATGATGCCTTCCGGAATAGCGCCGCAATTCACCACAACGAGTTGATCCTTATTCCGCTTACTAGCTTGGTGAACGGCTTTTGCAACCAGTTCTTTCCCTACACCAGATTCTCCCGTGATCAATACAGAAATATCCACGGGCGCCACCTGGGCGATCATTTCCAGGAGTTGTTGAACGCCATCGGAAGTCCCGATGATACGGGATTGTTTTTGAAGTCTGTCTATGTCAATCATGACATTGCTCCTTTTAAAATTTTAAGTCTCGGCACTTGTAGAAGCGTAAAAATAAAAAATGAACCGATGACTCTTGGTATCGCCTTTTGTTCCTCCTTGGAAAGTGGAATTGAAGGGTGTTCATTTTTTCTTGTCACCCTGAACTTGTGGAAGGGTGCTTGTCTATTGTTCCTTTCGAGCAGCCTGCTCCCGAACCATCGGTAAGGCTGGCAGGCAGGCTCAAGGAACGTGAATTTTTTAATCATTTATAAACCTCCCAGGCAGAACGTATCAACGTATCCAAATCTGAATATTGCGGCATCCAATCCAAGATCTCATTTGCTTTATTAGATCCAGCCACAACCGTAGCGGGATCTCCATCTCTCCGTCCCACAATCTCAAAAAGAATTTCATTGCCTGTGACTTCTTTGGCTTTGTTGATTACATCCAAAACGGAATGACCTTCTCCCGTTGCCAGGTTTATTAAAACATTTTCATACGTAGAAGAAATATGCTCCATTGACTTCACGTGCGCAGTCGCCAGGTCATTTACATGGATGTAGTCCCGGACGCCCGTGCCGTCATGAGTATCGTAATCATTTCCAAATACTTCCATTTTTTTCTGAATTCCGGATGCCACTTCCATGACAATTGGAATCAAATTTTGTGGATTTTTTTCTTTACCACGAATCCGTCCTTTCACATCGTAGCCGGCGGCATTGAAATATCGTAGAGCAGCAAAACGGATTCCTTTCAATTCATTGAACCATTTCAGGTTTCTTTCGATTTGGAGTTTTGTCTCGCCATAATAATTAATGGGTTCAGTGGGATGATCTTCATCCATGGGGATGTATTGTGGAATTCCATACACGGATGCTGTTGACGAGAATACGAGATTCTTCACACCATGCCGATCGCAAGCATTGAGCAGATTGATGGTTCCATTCAGGTTATTGTGAGCATATTTCCCAGGATCTATCATGGATTCTCCCGCTGCTTTCCATGCTGCCAGATGGATCACACCATCCATCCCATTCGACAAAACGCTATCCAGATCAGAACCGGAATGTGTTGTCCCTTTCACAAATTCTGCCCGTGGATCGATATTTTCTTCCAATCCAAGGGACATATCATCGAGAATGGTCACATCGTGTCCTTGGTCAATCAATTCATAAACCACATGGGAACCAATATATCCTGCGCCACCTGTTATTAGAATTTTCATCAAACTGTAATTCCCAGATCTTTTTCGAATTCTTCAATTTCATCCCGGATTTTTGCCGCTTTCTCAAATTCTAGTTTTTCTGCTGATTCCAGCATGGCTTTTCGGAGTTCTAAAAGAATCATCTGTTTTTCCGCTTCCGGTAAATGGTCCTTATCATAACCAGGTACATAGACATCTTTTTTATCATGTCTTGAATCAGCCACTGCTGTCGATGTCATGATTTCATCAAGCGATTTATAAATGGTTTTTGGTGTGATGCCATTTTTCTCATTGAATTTTGACTGGATCTTTCTTCGCTGATTCGTGGTATCCACAAGGTTTTGCATGGCGTCTGTAATTTTGTCTCCATAGAGTATGACGAGCCCTTCTATATTCCGTGCTGCTCGGCCTGCCACCTGAAGCAATGCACTTTTTGATCGAAGAAACCCTTGCTTATCCGCATCCAAAACGGCAACAAGACTCACTTCAGGAAGGTCCAACCCCTCACGAAGTAAATTGATCCCAACTAATACATCAAATTCGCCAATCCGAAGTTCCCGCAGGATTTGGACACGTTCCAGCGTGGCAATATCAGAATGGAGATAGCGAACCTGAATATTAAGTCCGGTCAAATATTCTGTGAGATCTTCCGCCATTCGTTTGGTGAGAGTCGTTACAAGCACGCGCTCTTTCCGTTTGGCTCGATAACGGATCTCACCCACGAGATCATCAATTTGTCCACGTGTTTCACGAATATCCACTTCAGGATCCAGTAATCCCGTGGGACGGATGACCTGTTCAACCACAACACCTTGGGTCAGTTCCATTTCTCTATGAGATGGCGTAGCTGATGTAAAAATGATCTGCTTTTGTGCTTTGAAAAATTCATCGTATTTCAGAGGACGATTATCCAAAGCACTTGGGAGACGAAATCCATGTTCTACCAAGGTTTCTTTCCGTGCTCTGTCGCCATTATACATTCCCTGGATCTGGGGAAGTGTTACATGGGATTCATCCAGAATTGTGAGCGAATTATCCGGGAAAAAATCCTGCAATGTGTAAGGCGTTTCTCCCGGAGCACGATCTGCAAAGAATCTGGAATAATTCTCGATCCCGGAACAATAGCCCAATTCGATCATCATTTCCATATCAAAATTGGTTCGTTGCTCCAATCGTTGTGCTTCCAATAATTTGTTATGATTTCGAAGAAAGTCCAACCGATCCGTTAATTCCTGACGAATCTCACCGATCACACGTAATGTGGTTTCTTTATCCGTAACAAAATGTTTTGCCGGGAAAATGACTGCTGTAAGAATCGTTTCTCTGATCTCTCCCGTTAATGGATCAAATTTTGTGATAGAATCCACATTGGTGCCAAACATTTCGATCCGAATGCAAGCATCTTCATAAGCAGGGAATACCTCAATCACATCACCGCGAACTCGAACGTTTCCCCGCTCCAAAACTTTGTCATTCCGAGAATAATGAATATTGATCAATTTGGATAAAAATGCCCGACGATCCAGCGCATCACCGGTGGAAACAGTCACCGACCCTTTATTGTATTCTTCCGGTGAACCGATGCCATAAATGCAGGACACGGAACTGACCACGATCACATCTTCCCGAGCCATGAGGGAACTGGTTGTCTTTAGCCGCAGTTTGTCAATCTCTTCATTCACGGACATGTCTTTTTCAATGAAGGTATCCGTCACTGGCAAATAGGCTTCCGGTTGGTAATAATCATAATAGGAAATAAAAAACTCTACCGCATTGTCCGGAAAGAGTTGCTTGAATTCACCATACAACTGGGCAGCCAGTGTTTTATTATGATTCATGATCAAGGTCGGTTTCTGAACCGCCTGAATCACATTGGCCATGGTGAATGTTTTCCCTGAACCGGTCACACCCAATAAGGTCTGGTATTCATCACCCCGGTTAACACCCTTTACCAATTCATCAATGGCTTGAGGCTGATCTCCTTGTGGCGTGAAATCGGAGTTAATTTTAAACTCTGCCATAATGTCTAAATTACGGACTTTATCCGACGGGGGTCAATGGCAGACTTTATCAAGATAAAGAGAAGGAAATTGGGTGATGATTAGGAGTTTGGATGGAAAATGGTTAGAGGTGAGTTGAAGCTGTTAATTGGTTGGACGGTTGAAAATCCATGAAATCTCTTTAGTATAATGAGTACGTTCATCCTAAATGTCTAACACAGAATGGTCATGGCATTTTTTCATTTAAACAGATTAGAAATAATTTCTATTTTATTTTATTCTGAAGAATGAATCTTGTTTTTAGATTTCATCATGACCACGAACCAATTTATTGTTTCTCTTGAAAATGAAATTCCACCGAATGGGATTTCCCAATTATTGGAAGCACTGTGGTGGGAGAAAAACGGTAATTGGACGAAGGCTCACAAGATCACGCAAGAGATCCATACAAAGGATGCAGCGCTGGTTCATGCGTATTTACACCGGCGAGAAGGCGACTTATCCAATGCTAATTATTGGTACCGGACTGCTGGAGAATCAGCTTTTAGCGGAACGACGGATGAAGAGTGGGAATCTTTGGTTGATAATTTTTTATCCCACAGGAGGAGGAAAAAATAATGCCGGACTTATTTATCAAATACTGCAGCGGCAATAAAAACCAAATCGTCGAAGATTATACAATTCAGATAAATATTAAATCAATAAAGGATGTACATAAAAAGTAACGATGAAGAACTTCGTAATCATCACTTATTAGGATTAGTTTTTAACGGATTTTATTCGTGACAAAAATCACTTTGAAGAATAACAAATCCACCAAAGCAAGATACTATTAGATATTTTCATTAGCAGGTTATTCCGCAGAATAGCAAA
>DQOT01000029.1 GCA_015658495.1 Fidelibacterota bacterium
TAAAGTCCCAGGTTTTGAATACAAGACCGGGCAAGCATTTCACGTTGGTCTTTTCCAGGAAGGTGAATATGTGAATGTTTCTGGGACATCCAAGGGGAAAGGATTTTCGGGCGTGATCAAGCGACACAATTTTTCCCGCCAAAAGAAAACTCACGGTACGGGTCATACAGAAAGAGCACCTGGATCCATCGGACAAGCATCAGATCCTTCTCGTGTTTTCCCTGGAATGAAAATGGCTGGACATCATGGAAATGCTAAAGTGACCGTTGAGAATCTTGAAGTGGTCAAAGTAGATAAAGAAAATAACCAATTATTAGTGAGAGGTGCCGTTCCCGGGGCGATAAACGGAACCGTAATTATTTCGAAGTAATATGAAATTAGACGTATTAAAAATAGACGGATCAAAAGCCGGCGATATTACAGCTGCTAAAACTGTTTTTGGGATTGAGCCAAATGCAGCAGTTGTACGTCAGGCCGTATTGGCAGAAATGACCAACATGCGTCAGGGAACCCACGCATCAAAAAACCGTGCCCTGGTACGGGGTGGTGGTAGGAAGCCCTGGAAACAAAAAGGCCGTGGTGTTGCCCGTGCTGGAACCATTCGTTCTCCCTTGTGGAAAGGTGGTGGAACTGTTTTCGGTCCAGAGCCACATGGGTATAATCATAAACTGCCTAAAAAAGTCAGTCGCTTGGCTCGTCGTTCAGTTCTGTCCAATAAAGCAGCTGAAGGGAAGTTGGTTGTAGTCGAAGATTTCACACTTACCAGTCATAAGACTTCAGATTTTGTTTCTATTTTGAAAAAATTAGATCTTCAAGATAAAAAAGTCACACTCCTTGTGACTGGAAGGGATGAAAACCTGGATAAAGCTTCACGTAATCTTCGCAATGTTTATTTTGTGGATGCAGCAAAAGTAAGCACCTATGATATCATCGATTGCGATACACTTGTTATTGATAAAGCCAGCATGGCTGTTTTAACCAATATCCTAGCAAGTTAATCATGTATCAAAAAATTATTATAAAACCGATTTTGACAGAGAAAATGGCGATTCTTGAAGAACGCGAAAACAAGTTTGCGTTTCTCGTATCTCCCGATGCGAATAAATCCGAGATCAAAAAAGCTGTTGAAACGAAATTTGATGTGAAAGTTGTAAAAGTGGCAACCATGAATCGACTTGGAAAGCATAAGCAAATGACGGTTCGGAGCGGGGGTCGTACCATTCGTACAACCGGAAAACGTTCTGACTACAAAAAAGCAGTTATTACTCTTGAATCCGGTTCAACCATTGACCTCCTGCACGGAGAAACAGCGGGTTAATCATGGGTGTAAGACAATTAAAACCAGTCACACCTGGCTCACGATTTGCATCTCGACCAGATTTTGCAGATCTGACCGCGGACAAGCCGGAAAAAAGTTTAACCACAGCGCTGCGTAAAAGCGGTGGAAGAAATAACACGGGACGAATCACTATTCGTCATCGCGGTGGCGGACATAAGCGTCGCTACAGATTGATTGATTTCAAACGGAATAAATTTGATATTCCTGGCAGAGTAGCCACCATCGAGTATGATCCAAATCGTTCTGCCTATATCTCACTGATCCACTATGCGGATGGGGAAAAACGGTACATCCTTTCACCTTTGGGGTTAAAGGTAGGAGACCCAATTCTGTCGGGTGATAATGCACCGCTGAAAGTTGCTAATGCACTGCAGTTGAAAAATATCCCAACAGGTTTATTTGTGCATAATATTGAAATGGAACCAGGCAAAGGTGGACAAATGGTTCGCTCTGCTGGTGCTGCTGCCCAAGTGATGGCCCACGCCGATGGACTCTGTACTTTGAAATTACCTTCCGGTGAAGTTCGGATGGTTCGTGAAAAGTGTATGGCCACCATTGGACAAGTTGGTAACCGCAGCCATGAACAAGTTGTATCCGGTAAAGCCGGTCGTACACGTTGGCTCGGTCGTCGTCCTAAAGTGCGTGGTGTTGCCATGAATCCGGTTGATCACCCCATGGGTGGCGGTGAAGGTAAATCTTCAGGTGGACGTCATCCAACCACACCTTGGGGCAAGCCTACCAAAGGGTACAAGACCCGTAAGAAAAATAAAAAATCTAACGATATGATCGTTAAACGGAGACGATAAGAAATGGCACGATCTCTTAAAAAAGGCCCATTTGTTGATGAAAAACTTTTGAAAAAAATTCAAAAGATGAATGAGGAAAGTAAAAAGAGAGTGATTAAAACATGGTCACGTCGTTCCATGATCACACCTGAATTTGTGGGGCACACTCTAGCCATTCATAATGGGAATAAATTTATCCCTGTCTTCATTTATGAAAATATGGTCGGACATAAATTAGGTGAATTTTCACCCACACGTACATTCAGAATGCATTCTGGTGATAGGAAGTAATAATGATGGAAGCTAAAGCAGTCGCACGATATGTACACCAATCTCCCCGGAAGATTCGTAAAACGCTGGACAGCATGCGTGGTCTGAAAGTTGGGGATGCATTGAACCAATTACATTTTTCTCCTGAAAAAGCTGCAGGAGTGATTGAAAAAACCCTGCGGTCTGCTGTTGCAAACCTGATGAGCCAAAATGAAGAATCGAATATCGATCCTGAAGGCTTGGGTGTCAAAGAAGCATTTGTTGATGGTGGCCCGGTTATGAAACGTTTTCGTGCAGCGTCCATGGGACGCGCGTCACCTCTTCGCCGGCCAACCAGTCACGTCACAATCGTCGTTACCGACGGAAATTAACGAGGTCTCTTTTGGGTCAAAAAACACATCCCGTTGGATACAGATTAATTGTCAATAAAGATTGGAGTTCCAACTGGTTTGCACCAAAAAATAATTATCGAAACGAGTTGGAAGAAGATGTTCGGATTCGGAAATACATTTCCCACCGTCTTCCAAATGCCGGTATCTCAAAAATAGAGATCGCCCGGACTTCAAAAAAAGTTATGATCACGATTTATACAGCACGCCCTGGTATTGTTATCGGACGCGGGGGTGAAGAAGTAAACCGCTTGAAAAAAGAATTACGCCAATTGACCGGTAAGAAAGATGCTCAGATCAATATATCTGAAGTGAAACGTCCAGAATTGGATGCTGCTTTGGTCGGCTCAAATATTGCCCATCAGTTGAAAAAGAAGATCTCATACCGTCGTGTCGTGAATAAAACGATTCAATCCACTATGCGGATGGGAGCAGAAGGAATTCGTATCAATGTTGCCGGCCGTCTCGGTGGCGTGGAAATTGCCCGCAGTGAAAAATTCTCTGACGGCAGTGTTCCACTGCATACGTTACGCGCTGATATTGATTATGCCCTAACAGAGGCTCACACGCAATATGGTGTCATTGGCATCAAGGTGTGGATCTGCAACGGACAGTTTAAGCGATAAGAGTATATCGATGTTAGAACCGAAAAAAGTAAAATTCAGAAGAGTGCATCGCGGGAATCGGCGTGGCATGGCCATGCGGGGGAACCATGTCGCCTTTGGTAGTTATGGCTTAAAAGCTATTGAGCCTGGTTGGGTTACAGCCAGACAAATAGAGGCATCACGTATTGTGATTTCTCGTGTAGTCAGAAAGATTGGTAAAATGTGGATTCGTATTTTTCCGGACAAACCTGTGACTGCACGTCCCGCTGAAACGCGGATGGGTAAAGGTAAAGGTGCTTTGGATCATTGGATTGCTGTTGTAAAGCCAGGTCGGATTTTGTTTGAAGTGGATGGTGTCACTCGTGAACAGGCTGATGAAGCATTCCGTAACGCCGGCCATAAGCTTCCGGTAAAAACCAAAGTTGTAGAACGGAGGGCTTTCTAATGAAAACGGCACAACTTCGGGAAATGAATGAAATGGAACTAAAAATTAAATTGGATGAAAACATGGAAGCACTTCAAAATTTGAAATTCCAGCAAGCACTCCAGCAATTGGAAGATGGATCAACAATTTCCAAAACCAGAAAAGAAATTGCACAAATCAAAACAGTATTAAATGAGTATAAACTCGGACTTCGGGTTGCTCAAGGTGAGAATGAATGAAACTTGAACGCAGACGTCAATCCCTGATCGGTGAAGTGATCAGTACCAAAATGGAAAACACGGTTAATGTTAAAGTTACACGTGAGATTGCTCATCCAGTCTATCATAAACGTGTCAAACGTTTTAAGAAATACCTGGCCCACGTGGCATCTGTAGCACCCAAAGATGGTGATATTGTTAAGATCTCAGCGATCCGCCCCATGAGTAAACGTAAACGATGGCAGGTCAGCAAAATCATTCGCGAATCAGTGAAATTGGGATAGTATAGTGATTCA
>DQOT01000096.1 GCA_015658495.1 Fidelibacterota bacterium
ACACAAAAAACTAAAAAAGATAAAATGCGGGGATTTCCGGTCAATATCCCCTACTTTGACTTGGGTGGAGAAACAGTTTGGGGTGCCACAGCCATGATTCTGGCTGAATTCAAATTGATCTTAAAGGATTTTTTATGAGTCTGGGACAATGGCTGAATTCTTTATCCGCTGTGGATCATGGCATTTTACTTGTGATTTTCCTCGTGGGCGTTTATTTCAGTTATACAACGTTGGAAGCCCTGATCGAATTTTATGATACAAAAAAGAAATACAGCAAATTCAGGGTACACTTCAGGGTCACCCCTGCGGCACTTATAATTTTAGGATTTATTTACAGCCTCCTCATTCACCAGATATTAAGGGCTATGTTCGACTTTATTCCCTGATCTACTTCTTTTTCCGCCTCGCCAAAGCCATGGCTTTCCAGGCAAGGTTCGGCATTTTTTCAAGTGCATTGAATTGTCCCGCACCTTTCAGCCACTCACCACCATCCATGGTGACTACTTCTCCATTCATGTATCCGGATTCATCCGCCATGAGATAGGATGCCAAATTCGCTAACTCCTCATGCTCACCAAATCGTTTTAAAGGAACTCGTTCCATCATTTTTTTCTCAATGTTGAGTCCCGGTGGCACCAATCGTTTCCAGGCGCCTTTTGTTGGAAATGGTCCCGGTGCGATGGCGTTGGTTCGGATCCCATATTTCGCCCACTCTACTGCCAGGGATCTCGTCATGGCCAAAACGCCGCCTTTCGCACAGGCAGATGGCACCACATACCCGGAACCGGTAAAGGCATAGGTTGTGACAATATTCAAAATGACGCCACCATCAGATTCTTTCATGGCTTTCCCTGCAGCTTGTGTACAATTGAATGTTCCCACCAACACAATATCAATAATGGTTCGAAAGGCATTTTCAGAGAGGTTTTCTGTGGGAGAAATAAAATTCCCGGCGGCGTTATTGAGAAGTCCATCAATATTTCCGAATTTATCCACAGCCTTATTGACCATCTCGCCCACTTGATCCGAATGACGAATGTCTGTGGGTACCGTTAATATTTCCGCTCCCGTTTTATCATTGATCTCCTGGGCAGCACCGTCCAGTACCTCCTTTCTTCGGCTGGTAAGCACCAAATTTGCGCCCAGTTCACCAAATCGCATGGCCATGGATTTTCCTAACCCAGTGCCGCCACCGGTAATGATAATTGTTTTATTTTTTAAAAGGTCACTTTTAAACATAAGTTTTTACTCTTGGTCTTGATACGGTTTGTCTCAACGGTTAAATTCGATCTACCTGATGAAATCTTACATCATATCCTTTAAACCAATCAATAGCGAATCTGCCCCATGTCACAAGACTTAACCAAGATATTTGTATTAGATACCAATGTGATCCTTCATGATGCCACCTGTATTCACCATTTTGAAGATAATGAGGTGGTCATCCCCATATCCGTATTGGAAGAATTGGACCAATTCAAGCGCGGGAATGAACAAATTCATTTTAATGCACGGGATTTTCTCCGGAGTCTCGATGACCTTTCCACTGGATCTGATGACAGTGAATTGAATAAAGGCGATGGCAAGATTCGCGTGGTAGTGAACCATAATTGGCATCCTGATGTGGAAGCGTCTTTTCAGGATGATTGTCCGGACCATCGCATCATCAACTGTGCCTATAAACTTCATATTGATAATCCAAATCGGGAAATCATTCTTGTAACCAAAGACACGAACATGCGCTTGAAATCCAGGTCTTTGGGATTAAGCGCCGAAGATTATTCCAGAGATGCCATAGAAGACGTGAGCCAGGTTTACACAGGAAGCCGCCTGGTGGAAGACGTGGGTGGAGATGAGATTGATACCCTTTATGCCTCCTATGGTATTGACGTGGGTGATATCAATTCTGTGATTGATCCTCTGCCAAATGAAAATTTTATTCTTCGTAATGGGCAGAAATCGATCCTGGCTACTTTTGATCCCTTCGAAAAAAAAGTGATTCGCGTAGACAAGCCCATGGCTTATGGCATTAAGCCAAGGAATGCAGAACAGTCCTTCGCCCTTCATATGCTCATGGATAATCGCATCCAATTGGTCACTCTCTCCGGAAAAGCAGGGACTGGAAAAACATTGCTTGCCCTGGCAGCTGCCTTGGAATTGCGATCTGATTTTCGCCAAATCTTTTTGGCGCGACCCATTGTGCCTTTGAGCAATCGCGATCTTGGATTTCTCCCTGGAGATATCCAATCCAAACTGGATCCTTATATGCAACCACTGTTTGATAACCTGTCCGTGATCCGTCACCAATTCAAATCTAATGATAAACGATCCATTAAGATCAATGAAATGCTGGAACACGATAAATTATTGATCACACCCCTGGCATACATTCGGGGCCGGAGCCTTCAAAAAGCCTTTTTCATTGTGGATGAAGCCCAAAACCTGACACCCCATGAAGTGAAAACCGTGATCACACGTGCCGGCGAAGGGACGAAGGTTATTTTCACCGGTGACATCTACCAGATTGATCATCCGTACCTGGATAAACGTTCCAATGGTCTCACCTATCTTATCAGCCGAATGAAGGGGCAGGAAGTTTTTGCCCACATTAATCTGGAAAAAGGTGAAAGGAGCGAACTGGCAGAGTTGGCCAGCAATTTATTATAGATATGAGTACTGGTTCATTTACATCGTTACAATTTCATTTAGATTCAACAGGGAGAGAATCGCTCACAAAATTATCCCGATGGGCCAAAATTCTGGGAACCATCAATGTTGTATTGGGTGGTTTTAACGGAGCCTTTGCAATTCCATTACTATTTGGTGAACGCGGACTCACAGTTTTAGCCATTCCTTCAATGTTTTTCGCTGGAATTTTAATCTATATGGGATTACAACTCACGGGCGCATCATCCAATCTGCGGTTTGCCCTGATGAATGAAAGTGATAAAGGTTTTGCAGATGCCATAGAAAAAATTCAGAAATTCTTTTTTCTTTCCGCTACACTTTATTTGGTTGGGATTTTCTTGCTATTCATAATGATGGGATTGGGAATGCTCTCTGGGACTGGGTTCCCAGATATAGCACCGGCGGATCCATCAGTGATTTCTATTTAATTGTCATTGCGAGGAACTATTCCTCGCAATAGCATAATCAATCCCCAAAGACTTCATCCACTTTTTCGCCCACTTTTTTCTCAACAATCTTTTTAGTGGATTCTTTTACTTCTTCAAGAGATTCTGATGCAACATCCTTTACTTTTTCTACACTTTCTGAAACGGACTTTTTGAATTCATCCATATTCTGCGGGACTTCCTGATCTGTATAATTCAAATAAACCACATAGAGCACAAGTAATACGCCAATAGTAAAAACCAGTTTAATGATCTTTTTGATAAATGCAAATACCAGGATAATGGCTAACACACCGGCGATGGCCAGGTAAACCTGGTTCGAAAAAATCGTATCTATTGTATTTTCCATGATTTGAATCTATAAAAGGTATGGGTTCATGATTAACTGAATTCTGATTAATTTTTGAAATGAAAAGGGTTCTCTTATTACTGTCTCTTTCTTTCCTTTTTGGGCAATCAAAATATCCTGCTGATTCCCTGTTGGCATCATCAAATATTCCTATTATACATAAGATTGGACTCGTTCCCATCGCCGGATGGCAACGCATTTCATACAATACCAATTTATTCAATTGCCAATTCTATCCAAGTTGCTCCAATTATGGTGCAGAAACAGTCAAGAAATTTGGTATCATTCGCGGTGGGGCCATGGCATCAGAACGGGTCACCCGCTGCAATCCATTTGCATTTCATTATCACTTAAAATTGAGACGCCCCTTTCATGATTCCGACGGACGACTGATTGATCCGGTCCTTCAGAAACAGTTGCATAAAACTCAAAAGTCTCCTCTTTTGGCCGGAATGATGTCAGCCATTCTTCCCGGATCGGGACGGATCTATGCCGGCAGATTTTTAGATGGCATCATGGGCATGTGGATGATGTATGTTGTGGGAAATTCGGCTTACCATGCCATTAAAAATAAACGTCCCATCTCCGGACCCCTTTTTGGAATCGCAGCAGGATTTGTGTATCTTGGTGAGGTATATGGCGGTTGGCGGGCTGCGAAATATTATCAAAATCCAGGACAGGGTACCGAAGGGACTCGAACCCTCGACCTCCGGCTTGACAGGAAAAAGTCCTATATTTTACACTCCCGTAACTCTTAATATATAAAAAGATACAGGCAAATAGTTTTCCGAAAATAAAAAAGTCCGGTAAATAACAGGTGGTTGGGACAGTTAACAGCTAATAGTGGACGGAACGTGGTTTTTTGTTTGTTGATTTAGGTCAGCCTCATAACCTTATGGGTGGATATTTGTGAAAAATATTTTAACTTTTATGTAAGATTGAAGTCTATTAAAACAATTAGCAAAAAAAAGGAATAATAATGAAAGCAGTATATTTTTTTCCTCTAGGAATTCTTCTATTTATTACTGGATGTGAATCTTTATTTAATGATCGAGATGTTCAAAACCCTCCAGAATTTGAGTATCTAATACAAGATATAAGTGCAGAACTTGACCTGGACAATGAGCAACGAAATAGTGCTAGGTCTTCTCTCGAACGAGGTAGAGACTTTCATCCTGACCCAGCCGCTTTGTGGGAACTTGCGAAAAAATTACAGCAAATACTAACCCAAGAGCAGAAAGACTCACTCTTATCTAGGCACTTTTATATAGATGCGCAAATAATCTCGGAAGAGAATGATCATCATCATGGTAGGTTGGAGCATTTTAATCGAATGAATGATCGGATTATACTTTTGATGACAGAAGAGCAATTACCCATCTATCAAGAATTAATAGATACGAAAATGACTTTAATTAGTGATATTATTTCTAAATATCAAAATAAAGAGTTAGAACGTGAGAGCATGCGTTTTGAGATGATGAGTGTAATGGAATGGTTTAGAGCAGAGATGAAGATTCTTTTAACAGAAGAGCAAGAAGAGATAATCACTATGGAAAGAGGAGAGAGAGATATTAGTTGGAGAAGAGGAAGAGGAGGATGGGGACGATTATCGCAAAACTCAGATGAAATAAAATTAGCTATGCAAAATGCGCTTGAGTTGACACCTAATCAAATTCGCACTTTAGAGCTAATAGGGAACACTGTAAAGACTGAGCTAGATGATCTTCGTAATACATACATTGAAGGAACTGGTGAAATTTCAGCGGAAGATTTTCGACTGGCAATAATTTTTATTATGGAAAATAGTATCGTTGATCGTGAAGAGGTTTTTACTGAAGTACAGCAAGAAATTATTGAAATACATCGTGCTCTCACTCTCAGATTTATGAGACACATTCGTTGGGGACGAATATAAAATTTCATAAATTAATTTTAATTATATGACAGAATACCCTGCTTTTAGCGGGGTTTTTTGTTTGGGTGATGATAGGTAGATTTTAATATGTACAATGAGAATTATAATTAAGAAGATTACTTTATGATTAGCTACAACTCACTTGATGATTTAACAAAACAAAACTTAAAAAAAGAAATTAATGATTGCGCTCTAGCATTGGGCGGGAAAAATCATTTTCTTCATCTTCTCGAGGAAATTCGAAAAGAGCGTCATCATCCTTTAATGGCAAAAAATTCATCATTCCGTTTTAGTTATGGCACAGTAAAATGGGGAAAAGTTATTTTCAAAGATAAAGTCCATTTACTAATAAAGATGACTAAAGATCGAGAAAATAATGGAAATCTTATGCCTAAAAAAGGGGATAGGAAGTACAAAACTGTTATGAATCTTCTACGAACTCTGGGGCCAATGAAATTTGAAATCCGTCCTAAAAATATCAAAGATGGAGATGGCTTTAATTTGCATCCATTTGACATTATTGATGAAAATACTTCACATCTAAATTTTATGTTTGATATTGTGTTTTTTTTACCAATCCACATTGTTAAACAAGTATTTAATGGCCCAATAATAAAAATAAATAAAAATCATCAGCACTCAATAGTTACTTTAGATGAAGAACGACGCGGTTGAACAGCGGACAGGTCCCGGGCGTGTTGAGGAAGTTGTTCAGAGCACTGCCGAAACGCTTGCAGTTTCCTGCCCCTTTTGCCTTACAATGATGTCTGATGGTCTGGCTGCGAGCGATTCTCAT
>DQOT01000364.1 GCA_015658495.1 Fidelibacterota bacterium
AAGAAAGAACCTGAGATTTTTACCACATTGTTTCGGTTTACCATAACTAATGCACCTGACTTGGATGGATAATTAGAAATTATGCGGAATAAACATTGAAAAAATGTGTCGCCACATCAATCGCAATACTTACAAATACAGCAAACCCCGCAGTCTCTTGCAGGGTTTAGTCTTAAAAGTCGACTTTTAAGCAGTGGTACGCCCGACAGGGTTCGAACCTGTGGCCTCTGGAACCGGAATCCAACGCTCTATCCAGCTGAGCTACGGGCGCATTATAGATGAAAATTTACATATGCTAAATTCTTTGTTAAACTGAATTCTCTGCCGCTTCAATAGTATTTTCCACCAGCATGGCGATTGTCATGGGTCCAACGCCGCCAGGAACGGGTGTGGCTGCAGAAACAACAGATTGAATACTGTTCCAATCCGCATCCCCAACCAAGGCATATCCTTTTTCAGTGTCAGCATCGATACGGTTAATTCCAACATCCACAACGACGGCATTATTCTTTAACATATTGGAAGTAAGAAAGTGGGGAACACCAAGGGCAACAATAACAATATCCGCAGATTTTGTAAACTCAGGAATATTGGGCGTCCCAGAATGGCAAATTGTTGTAGTTCCATTTGCGCCAGCCTGTTTCAGGCTTGTTAAAATAGAAATGGGCCGCCCCACAATATTACTGCGTCCAACCACCACCACATGCTTCCCTGTCAGGTCAATGTTATAATGAGACAAGATTCGCAAGATTCCTTTCGGTGTGCAGGGAATGAATCTAGGTTTTCCTATGGAAAGTAAGCCAACATTTTCAGGATGGAATCCATCCACATCCTTCTTTGGATCAATGGTTTCTAAAACCCTCTGTGAATCAATATGATTAGGCAAAGGCAGTTGAACGAGAATCCCATGGAATTGATTATCTTGATTTAAATGGTTGATCAGGTCCAAAAGATCATTTTCTGATGTATCAATCGGCAGTCGATAAGATTCAGTGTGAAGACTGAGTTCATTGAATTTCTTTGTCTTGGAGCGAATATAAACCTGGGATGCAGGATTATCTCCAACCAGAACGACTGCGAGTCCGGGTATAATATTTTTAGATTTAAGGAATGAGATCCGACCCTTCAGATTCTCATAAACAGTTTGACTGACGTCCTTCCCGGAAAGGATCAATGGATCTGACATGGGAGAAGTAGTAAAAGTTTAAATGGATTCGTCGATGAGTTCGATCAAGGAAGAGATTTTCTGCTCTACTTCTGTATTTTCAGATTCACCGGATTGCCGAGCATTGAAAAGTTCATCTGTAATATTCATAGCCGCCAAAATAGCGATTCGGGTAGAAGATTGGGTCGTGGAAAAACCGGATTGAACTTCTCTCATCTTTCCGTCCAAATATTCACCGATCTTTATAATATATTCCGGATCTGCAGGGGCTTTTACAGAATATTCTTGTCCAAATATGGATATGGAAACCTGGTTACTTTCTTTGCTCATATTTAATTCTGCTCCAATTGACTGACCAAGTAGATCAGGTTTCTTACTTTTTCTTCGATCTGTGAAAGTTTTCTGGATTCTTGAATTTTTTTGTCAGAATCGGCATTTTTTTCTCTTTCACGTTCTAAAGATGAGACCAATTCCCGGATCTTTAGTTCAAGTTCGCTGAGTAAGGATAGATCTTTCATGACCTTAATTTAGCATGGAATTCCTTTTCAGCAACACGGATAATGTCGTTAATAACAGGAGTTACATCTTTATCTTCAAGTGTTTTAGACTGATGCTGGAATGCGATGGAAAAGGTGACACTTTTTATTCCTTTTCCCAATGCATCTTCATCAATAAAGATATTTATGGGATTTGAATCGATAATGATATTTTTTCCTTTTTTCAGTATCATGTTTGCGATTGGCCCCACTTCCTGTGATTCATTCATCACAAGATTAAGATCACGCTGAATTTTTGGAAATGCAGCGATGGGCATAAATTGTTTTTTCCCACTCATCATTTTCATCAAGGGTTCAATGTTGATCTCAAATCCGTATGCATTCACAATATCCAGGTCCATTTTCTGGACCCAATCAGACGATAGCCGCCCCATGGCCCCCACCTTCTGCTGATTGATCAAAATAGATTGTGCATAATCAAATCCAGGTTGGTCTGCCCTTTTCAATTCAA
>DQOT01000019.1 GCA_015658495.1 Fidelibacterota bacterium
ATCCATAGATCTGACCATGATATCCTTTCAAATTCTGACCAAAAACTTCGCCAAGACTTGATGAAAGGAGGTATTCTTCTCGTTGTTTTCATTTTTGCTATTTTGATCTTTAAAAAGATTTTTAATGAGGAAAGTTCTGCGGTTGTCACCAAAAGTGGCCCCGTAATCCAGAATAAAGTACAGTCGATTTCAGATCAGGATCTTTTGTCCAATTTTATTCTGGACCAAACGAGTGAAGTATTGCTTTCTGTCACACCACCCTTTTTTGTAAAACTTCGTACACACGAGCAAACAGCCTATTCATTCAAAAATGATACGCTTCCTGCAGTTTCTAATATTCTCCAAGCAAATTGGGAACATGATCTTGGCGCGTTTATCAATTCGTCTGAATTGTTATTTACCAATACAAAAGGTCTAACTATTTTCATTAACGGTGTAAACCTTAACCACATCTCTAATTACGATCACCCCCTCCGTTTGACCATCAAACCGAACCCGCCCTCGATGGCCGTTTATCGATATATACCGATTCGGTAATTCATACCTAATATAACCCACTTTTATCCACTGAGATAATTTCTCAACGGCGAATCTGTATTTTCTTGAAAATAATTCTTATTAATTATTGACATTTTTTTGTCGAGTGTGTAAGATTATGGGTAGTTGTGGGTAACTTCCCCTATTAAAACATGACCTTGACAAACAACACATTCATAGGCGAATACGCATATTCCCTTGATTCCAAGGGACGTGTAAATGTCCCGGCAAAATTCAGGCAATCTCTGTCCGAGGATAATGAGAATACATTCGTTATCACACGGGGGGTGGATCCCTGCATTTGGGTGTATCCTTTATCTCATTGGAAAGAAATTGAGTCTAATCTCCGTAATTTATCTTCCATTTCAAAAATTCATAGAACATTCGTGCGGAATACTGCACGGTATGCTTCCCCTTCCACATACGATAAACAGGGGCGGATCACATTGACGCCGTCCCTGATTGAATATGCCGATTTAGACAAAGATGCATTAATCATTGGTATGATCAACAAAATGGAAATTTGGAATCCAGATCGCTTGGATGAAACCGACCAGCAAAACATGGAAATCGACCCAGCAGCTTATGACGACCTGGCTGACAAAATTATTCTCTGATGTCGCAGGAAAGGCAATCGGGAACGCAGATTCACGTTCCGGTAATGCCGACGGAAGTTATTTCCTACCTCAACATTTTACCCGACGGAATCTATATGGACGGAACTGTTGGGCTCGGAGGGCACGCTACGCTTATCCTCGACCATCTGACTCCCAAGGGACATTTTATCGGAACTGACCGGGATGATGAGGCACTTTCTTATTGCAAAAAACGTCTCTCCGGTTTTCCAACCCCTGTCTCACTTTTTCACGACTCCTATCACAATTTTAATGCCATCCTTGATGGTTTGGGAATTGATCAAGTGAACGGATTTCTTCTGGATCTCGGACTCTCTTCTCTGCAAATGGATTCACCAGAACGGGGATTTTCCTTTGTAGTGGATGCAGACCTGGATATGCGCTTTTATTCATCTCAAGGCGTCAAAGCTGCGGATATTTTAAATCAACTTCCGGCTATGGAATTGGCTGATGTGATCTATCAATATGGTGAAGAAAGGCGTTCCCGGTTGATTGCAAGAAATATTGAAAAAATGCGGCCACTCAAGACAGTATTTGATCTGATTGAAGCCATTCGAAGAAGTACACCGCCCAATCATCGCGATAGGACACTGGCCCGTGTTTTCCAGGCGATTCGAATCAAGGTCAATGGCGAATTGGAAAAACTTGAAAAATTTTTATCCTCATTTACAAAGAGGCTAGTGGTCGGAGGACGCATCGCTATCATCAGTTTTCATTCATTGGAAGACCGCAGGGTGAAACACAGTTTTAAGGAATTAGCGAAAAAAGGCGCCCTGTCGATCCTGACAAAAAAACCCATGATTGCCACAAATGAAGAAATGGCGGAAAACCGGCGCTCAAGAAGTGCAAAACTACGCGTCGCAGAAAGGAGTGCTTAATGGCAAGAAAAAGAATGTCAAAACGAACACGGGATGTGATTCAAAGTCTCATCTTTTTTATCTCAACGCTGGGAATTATCACCTGTCTCATTATTTACCTCTGGGTTTACACGGAGATTGATGAATCCCTTTTAGCCATCGAGATCCAAAATTCCACGGCGAAAGAATTACAAAATGAAATCAATGAACTCCAAAGTGGAATTGAATCATTGAGCCGCCCAGACGTGATCGCAAGAAAAGCACGTGAAGAATTGAATATGGTATTTACGCAACCTGAAACCCTCCAGATCACCATCGATCAATTGATGATTAGAACCCTGTGACGAAAACGTATTTGAAATACAAAACACGGATCACCATCCTGGCAGGATTTATTATCCTGTCATGGGCTGGACTCTGTGTGCGCTTGTTTCAAGTACAAATACTCAATGGCGAACGATATCAAACCGCTGTTGTAAAACAGTCCCAGAAAAAGCAAAATCTCCCAGCGAATCGCGGCAACATTTTTGACCGGGAAGACCGGCCGCTTACCCGCAATATTATTCATTATACCCTGTCTGTTAATCCAACAAAAGTAAAAGACAAGATCGGACTGGCTGCTGCTATCAGTGAAAGGACCGGGCAGCCCCAGGAAAAATATCTTAAAAAACTGAATTCCAATTCCAAGTTTATATACCTCGAACGGAATCTTCAGCGGGAAACACTGGGGATATTGGAAACAACAGCTTTTGATGAATTGAATATTGAGCGAAAATATCGCCGTTACTATCCTCACAATCATGTAGCAGCGCAAGTGCTTGGTTTCACCAATGTGGATGATGAAGGTATCTCCGGAATCGAGAAAGATTTTAATTCCTATTTAACAGGGACATCAGGTTGGGTGTATAAATCCAAGGGTTGGAGTGGAAAAGTCCAACACAAAAGTGGCATGCCATTTCAAACACCTGTGGACGGATGCAATATTCAACTCACGCTGGACCTGGAATACCAATCCATTCTTGAAGAAGAGTTAAGACGACGCCAGATAGAAACCAAAGCAATTTCAGCCACCGGGATTATTATGAACCCGCAAACGGGTGAGATCCTGGCTATGGCATCCACTCCCGGATTTGATAACAATAAATTTGGAACATCTGCACCAGATCAACATCGGATCCGCTCCATCACCGACCAATTTGAACCAGGTTCAACCTATAAAGTCGTGTCTGCCGTTTCAGCGATTTTGGAGAATAAAGTTAGCCTGACAGATGAATTCAATTGCGAGAATGGAGAATTCACCTATTACAATATTAAAGTAAGAGACCATGAAGAATATGGCATGCTCACCCTGCCCCAGATCATCCAATATTCCAGCAATATCGGTATGATCAAAGTGATGGAGCTTGTAGGGACGAAATCGCTTTACCATACCAGCCGGAATTTTGGATTTGGCTCTGCAACCGGAATCAGCCTTGCGGGTGAAACTGTTGGAAAATTGCGTCCTGTAAAGAATTGGAGTGCTGTTTCTTTGGGGCAGATCGCCATGGGACATGAAGTGGGTGTAACTGCCATCCAGTTGGCATCTGCCTATTGTGCTATTGCCAATGGTGGTTATCTCGTAACACCTCGTCTCGTTCGGCAAATCATGGATTATAACCAGGAAGTGATTTATGCTGAAGAACCATCCATTATTCGGAAGATCGCCGATGAGAAAACCATGGACAATATACGGGAAATGCTGCGGGGTGTTGTTGTAAATGGAACGGGGCACAATGCGGAGATTCCAGGATGGGACGTGGCTGGAAAAACTGGTACGGCTCAAAAATGGAAACATGGCAAATACTCAAATGATCATTTCATTTCCAATTTCGTGGGATTTTTCCCTTACAAAGATCCACAGCTTCTTGCTTTCATTATGCTGGATGAACCGATGCAGCCTTATCACTGGGGATCCGAGGGTGCTGCCATCGCATTTAGGCGTGTGATGAAACGCATTATCAATATGGATGATGAAATCATCCCACCC
>DQOT01000103.1 GCA_015658495.1 Fidelibacterota bacterium
ATCTTCTCTTTTTCAGATCCGTTAATCGAAAAAACAAATAATGAAGCTGAATACATGGCGATGATCAAAGGTATTCAAGTATCACTTGAACTCAATGTAAAAAGTCTTAATATTTATTCTGATAGTGAGTTGGTTGTAAAGCAGATTAATGGAGAATACAAGATTAAAAATGACCGCATGAAGCGATTGCATGCACTGGTTTTTTCTGAACTGAATCAAATGGATCATTGGTCCGTAACCCATATACGGCGTGAAAAAAATACCCGTGCCGATGCGTTAAGTAAACTTGGAATGCAGACCGCCCGCGAATCAAAATAATAAGTGGAAATGTCCGTTTATCCCAACGGGATTTTCTCTGTAGATTCTAGGCTCGATTTTGACACTGATATTAGATATTTCACTCCATGACATCCATTAGATTCCCAAATTTCATCAACTGGGTTTCCGGCGATGTTGCCATTGATCTGGGCACCGCCAATACCCTTATCTGGCTCAAAGGGCGTGGAATTGTGGTCAATGAGCCGTCAATTGTGACGCGAAATGTCCATAATGATACCATTGTAGCCGTTGGGGATGAAGCGAAAGCAATGCTGGGTAGAACCCATCGAGAATTAGAGACAATCCGCCCGCTCCAAGATGGTGTCATTGCTGATTTTAAAATGACAGATGGGATGCTTCAAGGATTTATCCGGAAGATCAACCTGAATCGCCTTGCGCGCCCCAGAATGGTCATCTGTGTTCCATCCGGTGTGACAGAAGTTGAACGCCGTGCTGTGAAAGATTCTGGCGAGCGGGCCAATGCACGGGAAGTTTATTTGATTGAAGAGCCGGTTGCTGCCGCTATCGGCATCGGATTAGATATTAGCAAGCCCGTGGGAAACATTATTGTCGATGTCGGCGGTGGAACGACAGAGATTGCCGTGATTTCTTTGAATGGCGTTGTTACGAAAGAAACGATCCGGATTGCTGGAGATGAAATGGATGAAGCCGTTTTACAGTGGTTCCGAAACGAACATAAACTTGAGATTGGCCTTGGTATGAGCGAAAGGATTAAAAAATCTGTCGGTTCAGCTATGAAGATGAATTCATCAGATATTGCAGTGAAAGGGCGTGATCTCGTATCTGGAATTCCGAAAACGATTGAAGTATCTTCTGACGAAATTCGTCAAGCATTGAAGGATACTGTGAATCAGATCGTTGAAGCAGTCAAACGGTGTCTTGAGCAAACACCTCCTGAACTCGCTGCGGATATTCTTGAAAGAGGGATCATTCTTACTGGAGGCGGCAGCTTATTGAAAGGTATCGACCAGATCATCCGGGAACGGACCAATATTCCTGTGAATGTTTCTGAAGATCCGTTACTCTCCGTGGTAAGAGGAACGGGTATGGTATTGGAAAACCTGAAAAAATACGAAGCAGTTCTGTTGTAAGGGTGTATGCGCGGTCTCTATCTTGCTATTGTCCGTAAAAGAGATCATCTTCTTTTCGTTCTTTCTCTATTTTTTTCCAGCTTCCTTCTTTTAAATAACGACGACCCCCGAATGCGTGTTATCCGGGGAAAAACAACTGATATTGTTGCTTTTATTTCTTCACCCATGACCTGGGTGAAATCCCTCATGTTCCTAGAGGAAGAAAACCAGCTTCTTCGGGAAAAAACCCTCTCATTATCTCTCCAGATCGAATCCATGCTCAATCTCCACAAGGAAAACGATCAATTACTGGGTATGCTGGATTTTAAACGCCAGACAAAATTATTTCTTAAACCCGCACGAGTGGTAAATAAAGGGATCCAACCCAATTTACTGTCTATTGTGATTGACGTAGGGGCAGAAGATGGCATCAAAGGAAATCAGCCGGTACTCACTCCAAAAGGTGTGATTGGAAAAACAATTGAGACGGGAGAATCTGCTTCGATTGTTCAATTGATCACCGATGTTAATTTCAGATTAAGTGTACGAATCTTACCCAGTGGTGCTACGGGCATATTACGATGGTTGGGGAATGGAATAGGTCAGGTCAGGGAAGTCCAAAAAAATGTGGAAATCACTATTGGGAATAAGGTTATTACATCCGGCTTCAGTGATATTTATCCTGCAGGACTTCCCGTGGGGGAAGTCGCTGGTGTCTTCGATGAGCGTGGGAGTTTCCAAAAGATTGTGAATATCAATTTGCCAAATGATATGAGTGCATTTCAATATGTTTTTGTCATCGTGGAGAATTCATATGAAATGGACTGAATTAGTTATTCCTGGACTTTTTATTTGGCTGATTCAACTCCTGATTGCGGATTTTCTTGCAATTGAAACAATTCGACCGGATTTTGTCGCGATCCTGGTTTTGTATTGGGCAGTAAAATATGGCAGGACTGTAGGTACCTTGTCTGGGTTTTTGATGGGATTATTGATCGATCTTTCTGGGACAGCGTCCTTTTTTGGCTTATCTTCAATGATTTATTCAATAACAGGATATCTCGGTGGGTATCTCATGGGAACATATTCCAGATTAAATCCCTTATATTTTTCCATTTCATGGATTGCTATCCTTGCACTTCAATTCATGATCTTTTGCGTCGTTCAATACCAGGATATCTGGGTTACGAATCCACAACTCTTTTTTGGGAAATGGATTGGAACAACACTTTACACTTTAAGCTTTGTGGGCATTCTTCAGGTGATATATCCATTCCATAAAATTACCTAATGTTAAAAGCTGATAATATTGTATCCTTCCATCAGTATCTGGTTGCCATAGGGATAACTTGGTTGCTGATCATTGTCCTCCTCGCCCGATTTTTTCAGATTCAGATCTTGGGGCATGATCGGTATCAAAAAAAAGCTAATACGAATCGTATCAGGAAAGTTACAACCACGGCGCCACGGGGACTCATTCTTGATAGAAATGGCCAAATACTGGTGGACAATCTTCCAACTTATGTCTTAACGGCCATTCCCGGAGAACTTTCCCAAAAAGGAGAAAAATTTGGGATTATTTCAAACATTATTGGGTTGGATTCAATCACAGTTTCAAAAAATTATAAAAAATATTACCGGGGAAGATTTATCCCGACGCGGTTGGCGAAAGACCTGACATTCCACCAAATATCAAAATTAGAAGAAAACAGACTCAATCTTGAAGGGGTGTATTACCAGCAGTTTCCTGAACGGTATTTTCCATCGAAGGTTCGGGCATCCCATATTTTGGGATACGTTAAGGAAGTGGATAAACCAATCCGAAATTCACTTGATGATAAAAATGAATATGAATTAGGTGATATGATTGGCTGGAATGGATTGGAAAAAAAGTATGAATCTTACTTAAAAGGGAAGCGCGGTGTGTATTTTTATGAAGTGGATGCCTTTGGGAGAGAAGTTGGATACGTGACAGATCTCCCGCCACAAAATCCAGAACCGGGACAAAATATTATCACAACACTCGATATAAATGTCCAGGAAACACTTGAGAAACTCATGGAAGGGAGACGGGGTGTTATCTTGGTGGGTATCCCTGAAACAGGAGAAATTCTTGGCGCTGTCAGTGCACCGGATTATAAACCTGATTTATTTACGGGACTCATGTTAGAGCAAGAATGGAAAAACGTCCTTAACTATCCTGAAAAACCTTTGATCAACCGATTTAATCAAGGATTGTATCCGCCGGGATCCATTGTAAAAATGGTTACTGCAGCAACCTTGTTAAACAATCCAGAATTTGATCCCTATGGTGAACGAAAATGCGAAGGATCCTATCAGATTGGAGACCGACTATTTAGATGTTGGTTGATTCAGGGTCACGGTAAAATGAATCTGACATCAGCCATGTTGAATTCTTGTGATATTTATTTTTATAAATCTATCCATTATTTTGATCTGGATAAGCTTTCCAATTCGTTCCGGGCATTTGGGTTTGGCCAGCCCACCCAGATCGATATCTCTGGTGAATCAAGTGGACTTGTTCCCTCCATCAGTTATATGAATAAACGATATGGAAGATACGGTTGGAGTAAAGGGGCACTCTTGAATATTTCCATTGGGCAAGGTGAACTATTGGTGACACCGATCCAGGTATTCAATTATGTGAATTTGATCGCATCGAAAGGAAAAGCAAAAGTACCACACTTTGTTATGGTTGATCGATTGCCGGAGAATGTTCAACCGGATTTTGAATCTGACCTGTGGGACAGAATTGTTTTGGATATGAGAGCCGTGATTGCACATAAAAATGGGACAGGTAAAAGTGCTCAACCTAACATACCAGGATTAAAAGTTTTTGGGAAAACCGGCACCGCAGAAAACCCTCATGGTGAAGATCACGCCTGGTTTACGGGTTGGGCAGAGTATTACGATCAAAAATTTTCCATTGTTGTTCTTTTGGAAAATGGAGGATCTGGCGGGACAGTGGCGGCACCTATGGCCGGGATGGTTTTTTCACAAATCATTCATCATCAGGAAATGGCTGCGGAATTATGAGATCCCAATCATTTGAATTGAAAGAATTACCCATCAAGATTATTTGGGCTGTTGTTTTCCTAACAATTGTTGGCCTTATCGTATTAAGAAGCATTTCTCAACACCATCCAGGTGGTGTTTTACAAAATCCATTTTCAAAGCAATTTTTATTTTTGATTCCGGCGATCATTTGTATGATAGGAATTATATATATTCCCCGATTTACAATCCATAAGTATTCGTATACGCTTTACGCGATCGGAATTATTTTTGTGATCTTGCCATTTTTCGGGAGTCCTCATGCAGGGACTTATCGATGGCTGAATATGGGACTCCCATTTGGGATCCAGCCCAGTGAATTTGCGAAAGTGTTCACAATCATTGCATTGGCTCGATATCTTTCTGACCATAATCTCCAAATGAAACATTTTACAGCCACCATTATCCCCTTTTTATTAGTATTAGTCCCTACCGCTATTGTGATGAACCAACCCGATTTGGGAACAGCCATTGTGATAATGACCCCCGTTTTACCCATGCTTTATTGGTCGGGAGCGCGGCCCTTTCACCTATTTTTATTGTTAGCACCGCTGTTAAGCATGTTAACCGCTTTTCATAATATTGCGTTCACAGTTTGGACCATTGTACTGGGAATGACTATTATTATTGCAAGACCTAAAAGACTTTTGTCCTTAGGGCTCTTTTTCGGAAATGTTTTTCTCGGATTATTTTCGCCATTCTTATGGAATTCTTTAACAATTTATCAGCAAAACAGAATTCTTACATTTATCAATCCGGAGAAAGATCCACTGGGCGCAGCCTACCAAATCATTCAAAGTAAAACGGCTATTGGTTCTGGAGGATTATTCGGCAAGGGCTGGGGTGAAGGTACCCAAACACATTTGAAATTTTTACCGGTTCAGGAGTCCGATTTTATTTTATCGGTTATGGGAGAAGAATTGGGATTTGTCACGGTTTCATTGGTTCTGGTGGTTTTTGGATATTTGATCGCACAGGTTATGAAGCAATCCTATTTTTCGAAAGACCGTTTTTCTAGTTTAGCCTTGATTGGAATTGCCACCATTTTCATGGCCCATGTTTTTGTAAATACAGCTATGACTGTTGGGCTTATTCCCGTTAAAGGTCTTCCGTTTCCATTCATTTCTGCTGGGGGGTCATTCTTGA
>DQOT01000276.1 GCA_015658495.1 Fidelibacterota bacterium
ATCCAAAGAAAACAGCTTAACCAACTGTCTAAATTTCTTCTCAGAAATATGGGAACGCCTAACATACTTGTTTCTCATTGTCATATAAGAACTTGCAGCCTTTTGTATTATGCATTCTAGTCATGACCCTTCTTAATTATATAGACGGAAAAATTACGGTACAGGCAAAGGGGCTCCAAAGATGTTAAACATCAAGTCTTTAAAGCACATATTTTTCACTTTTTCTTCGTGACACTTCACGAACTTAATGGCTAGTGAATTAATAAGGTTAAAACAATAAAAATTATTTTGTCCAACACACAGGAAATAGTGGATGGTCCAATATGTCACCCTGTTTAAAGGATTTTAATTCCGGAAAGGGTGGCGAAGTTTCTCCGGGCCGTTCAGCAAAAACTGCATCATCCCCTATCCAGCGGGACGAAAAGGCTCTTCTCCTTAACCGACTATGGGGGTTCCCTTTTCCTGAATGGAGAGATTTAAAATGAAATACAATACAATCCCCCGGTTCCATGTCCCATGACAAGATCTTGAATTCGCTCCTATGCGCATCAATGTCTGGAATCGCATCAAAACTCCCGGGGGGATAGTTGTAGTCACTCAAGGTCAGGAATTTGATGGGCATGAACATTTTTCCAAAAAGATGAGATCCGGCAACAAATTCCAACCCCGATTCTTTAGGGACAGGATCTAAGGGCAGCCAAATGCTGCACACCTGTTCACCATCCACGCAATAATAGGGCTGATCATGATGCCAAGGAGTGGGCTCTGCAGTTTTCGGTTCCTTCACAAGTACATGTTCATGAAAAATCCGCATCTCAAAAGATTGAGTTAAGCGGCCGGCAATTTCCGCGGCGGGAGAATTGAATACAAAATCTTTATACTCTTTAAAACGGCCCCAGTTACAATAATCATCGTAAAAATCACCCTCATTATCTTGCGGGGTGTATTGGCATGCATAGGGTCCCGGATCCTTGCGGTTTTTCTCTATACCCTCGCCCAATATGTCTATCCAATCAAGGTCAAAAGCATTCTTGAGCAGGATGGCGCCATTTTCAGAAAATTCCTGAATTTGCGAATTGGATATCACCCTTGATTCACACGTCCATAAAATAATTTCTGAACTTCAGGACTATTCATCATATTGGGTTTATCTTTGTAACATAATGTGCCGACGTACCTTGTAGTTTTCCCTTTAATTGGTGTAACGCGATGTAACGAATAGAATCCTGCAAATATGAGCAGATCACCCGGTTCAACATCTAATGTAACTACGCCAGAATCAGATCCTTTCAGGACGGCGCTTAACATTGAATAATCGTCGGTATCCTTTTTTCGTAAATCGGGAACAGTTTGAAACAAGCCGCCCTCAACAGACTTTTGGATCAGCAAAGTTATTGTTACTTGTGATTCATCATAATGCCAGCCATGATTTTGGCTTGCTCGCATACAGTTAACCGTGAGCGCTGCCATGGGGTCGGCCATTCGAAACAGTTTATACTCCAACACTTCTGATAAAAAGTGAATGAGTGGATCCCAATTATATAATTGATGCAATGCATCGTTTGGGCTCATCAGGTCATGCGGAATAGAATTCAGGGATGTTGTTTCCCTCATTCTTAATGGATGGTCCATCGGCAACGCACTATTATCCTCTTCAAAAAAAACATTATGATTATCTTCGCAATAATGGGATCTATGAATGGTGCGATCAGTTTCTGCGATCATTCTTTCGAGAATGGGTTGCTGCACAAAATTTTTAAGAATCACTGCTCCTGTTTGTTGAAACGATGATTTACAATTTTCCGCCAAGGTTTTCCATGCATCCGTCCCAGGTTGATCGAGAGGGTATTTCTCTTTATTTATAATATATTCTGTGCCCTGCATCACCAGAAAATATAAAGGGTTTTCCCCATTCCCCTGAAGATTAAATTCCCGCCTTTATTTTATCATGAAAGCTAAGGACCATTCGCCAAAACTTGATCGCCAGTTGGGGTTATTCGACAGTTCCATGATGGTGATTGGGATCGTAATCGGTTCCGGGATTTTCATGACCACCGGACTGATGGCATATGCCCTGCCATCAGCATCCTTGATCCTAATTGCTTGGGTATTAGGTGGTTTACAAATGCTGGCTGGCGCCCTGACCTATGCAGAATTGGGTGCGGCCATGCCGAAGGCCGGGGGACAATATGTTTATCTGCGAGAAGCCTATGGTTCATTACCTGCATTTCTTTTTGGCTGGGTCGCTTTTATTGCCTATTTATCCGGGACAAATGCAGCAATCGCCGTTGCAGTATCGGAACATCTTGGCTCATTCTATCCCTTAGTTTCAACTCAGACTAGTTTGCTTAGTGTTGGAATATTTTCCATTTCTGGTGGCCAAGTTTTTGCATTATTCCTTATAATGGGCTTAAGTCTCATTAATTATTGCGGTGTTGTATTTGGCAAGTGGATCCAAAATATTTTTACAGTCTTGAAAATTGGCACCATATTATTATTCGCCATTGCCGGCTTATTTATATCTTCAGGTCATCACTTAGATCTTTCATTGAACCCGACTCAAATGAGCTTTGGTTCTATCTTGACTGGAATGGGTATTGCCTTGGTGGCAGTAAACTGGACAGTGGGCGGATGGGACTATGTTACCTTAGCAGCAGGAGAGATCAAAAATCCAAAAAGGAATATTCCCTTAGCGTTACTATTTGGCACATTGGTGATCCTTGTATTGTATTTTCTCATAAACATTGCCTATCTAAAAGCACAGCCCATTGCCGCTCTTGCAGGTGAAGTTAAGGTTGGCGAAGCCACGGCTAGGATTCTTTATGGACAAGGAATTGCCGGTTTATTTACAGGTGTGATCATTATTTCAATGTTTGGGTCATTGAACGGGAATATTCTGGTGGGGCCAAGAGTCACCTATGCCATGGCTAAAGATAATTTGTTTTTTCCCAGCGCCGCTGATGTCCATCCGAGATTTCATACACCTGGAAATGCGATTATCATTCAAGGAATTTGGGCTTGTATTCTAACACTTTCCGGAACCTTTGAAGAATTGATTACCTTGGTCGTATTCGTGAATTTTATGTTATGGATAGCAGCCGCATCAACCGTTTTTGTTTTAAGGAAAAAACAACCTGATCTAGAACGACCTTATAAAGTATGGGGCTATCCCTATGTTCCAGCATTTTTTATCATCTTTTCATCAGCCATAATGATAAATACTTTTATGGTATCACCGGTACAATCATTAATGGGCATAGGGCTTACTTTATTAGGTATTCCAGCTTATTTATATTGGAAGAAAAATTAGTTATTCAGAACATAAAAAACGAGTTCGGTGATAAGCCTTGATTTGTCATCAATCATCCAGCCAATCAAATATTCAATTAATCCGATACTTGGATCTCTTGGTGAACTCCGCTTGTCTGCCGGAACGAATGTGCAGGCATGGTGTTTGAAAATAATAAATATTCCTTAAATCATGTCGGTCAGGTATTTATTTTCCAAGATGATAAAACCACTTAATATTATTTTCATCCTTACTATGATGCTTCATATAAGTTGCGAATCGTCAAGCACAGTTCTTTATACCAATTGCCATGTGTATGGCCGGCCGGACATTAACGCCATCCTTTGCAGTGATGGCAAGATTGCCCAACTCCTCCCCAGTGGGAATGTGGTTGCAGACAAACGCATCGATCTGAACGGCAGCTGGGTTTATCCCGGGTTTACAGACTCCCACATCCACCTCACCGGATTGGGCTGGTCCCTGGAATCTGTGGATATGGTAGGCACACCTACGAAAGAAGCCGCCCTTGAAAAAGCCCGAGAAGCTATATCAACCACACCGGAAGGCACATGGATACGGGGCCGTGGCTGGGACCAGAATGACTGGCCGGTGATTGAATATCCCACTGCTGCTGACCTGGATGCAATAGCCCCAAATCATTCCGTACTTTTCCGAAGAATTGATGGCCATGCTTGCTGGACTAACAGTGTGGTATTGGACCTTGCAGGTATTACTAAGGATACGCCGGATCCTGACGGCGGTAAAATCATCCGGGATGTAAATGGTAATCCAACCGGTATTTTTATTGATAATGCCATGGATTTAGTTGAAGTACATATTCCGCCCATTAATGACGGAGATATCCGAAGAAGGATCACAAAAGCCCAGTCATTTTTGAATAGAATGGGATTGACCTCGGCTCATGATGCCGGGACATCCCAACTTGAAATATCTATTTTAAAGAACATGGCAAATAAGGGTGATTTATCAATTCGAATATTTACGATGCTCCATAACAATCGGGACGATTATGATTCTTTTTTGTCGATAGGACCTGAGACTGAAGATCCTTTCCTCAAGGTACAAGCACTTAAGATCTACATGGATGGTGCTTTGGGTTCCCGTGGGGCAGCATTGTTGGAACCTTATTCCGATGATCCGGGAAACTTTGGCCTTTTGCGGACTGAGGTTCCCGATCTGGCCACATTGGTAAAAACATTTAATGCCGCTGGTTTCCAGGTAAACACACACGGTATCGGTGACCGGGCAATCCGGCTGATCCTGGACATGTATGAGCAACATGCTGATCCTGCCTTAAGAAACCGAATTGAACACGCTCAGAATATTCATAAGGATGATATCCCAAGATTTAAGGAATTGGGCGTGATCCCTTCCATGCAGGCCACACACTGCACAAGCGACATGTATTGGGCGGACGAACGACTGGGCGATGCACGTCTCCACGAAGCTTACCCCTGGCAGTCGCTCATCGAGACTGGTGTTGTTATTCCTGGCGGTTCGGATACACCGGTTGAACATCCCGATCCATTGGAAGGCATCTATGCGGCGGTAACACGTCAGGATAAAACAGGCTGGCCGGTGGGTGGGTGGCAATCTCACGAACGAATGACATTGGAACAGGCCATTAAATCTTATACCGAATGGGCTGCCTTTGCCTCCTTTGAAGAAGATGTGAAAGGAAAGATCGAACCAGGATTTTATGCGGATTTCACCGTTTTAGATCGAGAACTCTCTGCCGAAAATCCCATGGATATTTTGAATACGGATGTGATGTTTACTATAGTAAACGGAAAGATTGTTTACCAGCAATCTTTAAAAAACCATTCCGCCAATACGGCGGATAAATGAAATGGTTAAATGTTCTAATAAGATTACTAACTCATGATTTAAGTCATGGGTTTAACAAATTATAACTCGTAAAACCGTTTTACCTGCCGGCCCTTTGTTGGTGGGAGCAGGCGGGACGGTTTAAAAGTAATGGAGGCTTCTTCAATATTATGACAAATAATGATATCAAACGAATTCAGTCCCTTGAAATGGGGAAATTCCGAATGGAATATAACCAGTTCTTCATTGAAGGAAAACGGTTGGTACAATCAGTTTTGGGATTAAGTGCTAAAATTGATTCAGTCTATTTCACAGATCCGTTTCGGATTGAAAATATGGAAATGATTGATTCAGTCCAGAATTCAGATATTTCGTTTGAGCAGATTCCCACAAAGCAATTCAGCAAAATTTCATTTACCCAATCACCTTCAGGGATTGGTGCTGTGTGCCGCCTTCCGGATCAGGGTAAGGCAGATCTGAATCAAAATAAATGGCTTTATCTAGATAAGGTCTCGGATCCTGGGAATATGGGAACCTTATTACGATCCGCGGCTTGGTTTAACTTCACACAAGTGGCCCTTTCTCCCGATTGTGTGGATCCATTCAATCCAAAAGTTGTTCGCGCCGGTATGGGTGCCCATTTTTGGCTCTCTATCCATACCGATATCAATTTAGACATATTTTCTGATTCACATACATTGGTCGGGGCAAACCATCGCGGCGATAGTTTGGATGATTTCACCACACCGGATCGATTTATATTGGTTCTCGGGAGCGAGGCTCATGGGCTTTCAGATGACATCCTGAGAATAATTGATCAAACGATTTCTATTGAAAAAACAGGTTTTGGGGAATCGCTCAATGTGGGTGTTGCCGGTGCGATTTTGATGGAGAAGTTGGCTTAATTACAACAAATTGTCATTCCGCTCAAAAGAGGTTAATCGTTGAAGATGGGGAGATACGGAACCCCTGTTCGGCAGGCATTTGATTCAACTTTGAATATTTGACATTACTGGATTCCGGATAATTTCTTAAGATCAGACGGAGACCAGATCATATATACCAAAAAGAAATTTCCGGAATGACAGCATTTTTCTTTTTCCTTTGTGGTTCTTGATTCGCTTTGTGTTTAATAGATAAAATAAAAAGCGGGTGCATCATTCGATGAACCCGCAATTTGTGCTGGTTTAAATCTTTTTATCATCAGTAAATAACGAAATAAAACCTAATTCTCACCTCGGTGAGATGCAATAGAAATTTACTTTCTAATGCTAAATAATTGTAGGGGTGTATTGAGAAATAAAATGGTTTCTCCCATTTAAAAGATAAGATATTAAGATATTTTTTTGTTTTTCTTTGTGACACTTAGCGGACTTGCCTGTGCGTACATATGCAAGTACATGCGGGGTGGCAGATTAAAGAAAATCATCTTTTCGAAAATTGGGGTGAGAGCCGTAACTTTTATGAAATGAATCTCCAGGAATCTGACCCTTATGAACAACACGTTCAGTATTCGCGCCGCATTCGGCATTGTAGTAGTGTCCATCCTTTCTGCATTTCTTGTAGGCGGGATGGTCTTAGGGATCGGTCTATCTAATCCTGATTCTCCCCAGAAATTCTACACATTCATTTCATTTATTATCGGACAGGGATTCATGTTGGTTCCCCTGCTGTGGTTTCTCAAATCAAGAAATGAACCTATTTTCCAAAGGCTCCGGCTTAACCCTATTGCTTCTCAAACAGTAGGCATGACAGCCTTATTATCCATTGGACTTATCGTCCTTTCGGATGAATTGGACAGGATTGTGCAACTATTTGTTCCGGCCCCCGAATATATTCTCGACCTTGATGGACTCCTGCGACCAGAATCTTTTGCAGGATTTATTTTATTATTTTTTGCCGTCGCTGTGATTGCACCTCTGGGGGAAGAATTACTCTTTCGCGGATTTCTACAGCAATTCCTAGAAAAGCACTGGAAAGATGTGACCCGGGCCATTTTGGTTACGGCTCTTTTCTTTGCATTGATCCACATGAACCCTTACTGGTTTGTTCAGATTTATATACTGGGTATCATGCTGGGGTTTTTATCATGGAAAACCGGTTCTGTACTTCCGCCACTCATTCTCCACGGAATGAATAATAGCTTTGCCATGATTTTCTCATTTTCTGAGTATGGAGATGAAAATCTATATCTTTGGAGTGGGCATGTGGCCCCGTGGATCTTGATAATAGCAGTCGGATTTTTCGTATATGGATTTCGCAATATTAACAGTCTGAAGGTGCGGTTATGAGAAAAGAAATGTTTGATCACGAGATAAAGATCCTCAGGGATACTTTTGGCCGCCTACTTCGCCGTCACGCCCACACCAATCTTTCCAAACTCATCCTTAAAACTCACCCGGCTGATCTATCGGTCGTCTTCCGGTATTTCATGGATGAAGAACAAATTCAGGTTTTCAGCATCATGGAAGAAAATGAGCACACGGCTGAATTCCTGGTGGAACTGGATGATACGCTGCTTGCCAATCTCCTGGAAAATGAATCACCGGAACGAATCGCTCATGTGATTCAACAGGCATCCGCCAATGACCAAAGTTATATTTTAGGGACTTTGGAAGATGAGCAGGCCCAGTCTGTTATTGAATTATTAAAAGCGGAAGAGCAGGAAGAGATCGAAGAACTCATGGGGTATCCGGAAGATTCTGCCGGCGCCATGATGACCACGGATGTGTTCACCCTGTACCAGGATACATCCTGCCAGGACGCGCTAAAATCGCTTCAGGATCAGACCGAGGCGGAAATGGTCTTCTATCTTTATATCACAGATGATGATGACCGGCTTGTTGGGGTGGCATCTCTTCGAGCGCTTGCAACCACACAATCGGACACTTTATTAAAAGATATTATGGTGAAGCGGGTTCATTCTGTCCGTCCTGAAACAGATCAGGAAGATGTGGCTCAGATCGTAGCTCAGTACAATTATCTCGCAGTCCCTGTATTAGATGCAGATGATCATTTGATTGGGATCGTCACTGTGGACGACGTTGTGGACGTGATCCGTGAAGAAGCCACAGAGGATTTCCTGCAAATGGCCGGTGCCGGTAAGGATCGTGAAATCCTGTTAAAATCCAGTTGGGAAAATGCCCGCGCCCGACTCCCTTGGCTTTTTGCAAGCTGGATCGGCGGTATTGTTGCAGCAACCATAATTGGAGCTTTCGAGCATATGCTTCAAAGCATTATTGCTTTAGCGGCTTTTATCCCCGTCATCATTGGAATGGGTGGAAATATTGGAACCCAATCTTCCACGATTATTGTTCGCGGGATGGCCACAGGCCGGATTGAGATCGGCAGCGAAATGAAAGTGCTGTTTAAGGAAATTCGTGTTGGATTGATTTTGGGTGGACTCTACGGTTTGATGCTCGGTCTCTTTGCAAAATTCCGGTTTATAGATGTAGATCCCATGCTGGGCGTTGTGGTGGGATTGAGCATTGGTTGTTCAATGCTGATGGCGGTTGCAGTAGGGACTTTTATTCCCATGTTTTTACGAAAGGTGGATATTGACCCGGCCATTGCAACGGGTCCATTTGTCACCACCAGCATTGATATCCTCGGTGTACTTTTCTATTTTGTGATTGCCGGATATTTCCTATCGATTTAAGCTATGTCCTTCCTGCTCATTTTAAGCACAGGGCTATACCTGGCATTTATCCTGTATATTATTGCGGGGCTTTTTCGCCATAATGAGCAGCCCATAACCAGCACTGAAGAAACCCCTTTTGTATCCGTGGTCATTGCCGCCAGGAATGAAGAACAGAATCTCCCTGATTTGATCCAGGACCTGGTGAACCAGGAATATCCATTGGATAAATTAGAAGTGATCATTGTGGATGACAGATCCACCGATTCTACGCCCACGATCTTGACAGAGGCTACCGAGAATTTTGCCTTCATTAAACAGATTCGAGTTGATGATAGATCCGTGGATATGACACCCAAGAAACACGCCCTAAATTTGGGAATCAATGCATCCAAGGGTGAAGTAATCGTTTCCACAGATGCGGATTGCCGCGTAGGGAAACTCTGGGTATCCAGTATGGCCTATAGTGTCGTTCAGCAAGGAGGTATTTCGGTTTGATATTCAAAGATAGCAGGCGAATCATTTTTTGAACAAGTCCAAAGAGTGGATTTTCTTGGTATCATTGCAGCCAATGCCGGGGTGGGCGGCTGGGGGCAATTCTGGTCAGGAAGCGGTCAGAACTTGGCCTATAAAAAATCAGATTTTGAAGCCATTGATGGATTCGAATGGGTGAAAGACAAACCGTCCGGCGATGATATGTATCTCGTTCAATCCATTTCAAAATTAAAGAGCGGTGTTATCAATATTGATCCTAATTCATTTGTAACAACCAGTGCGGTGCAATCCCTCCGGGAATTTATGAATCAGCGCACCCGGTGGTCTTCGAACTCAAGAGTCAATGTCAGGCAAAACCATCTTTTCTTTGCGTTCCTATTTTCTGCGTTCTTATGCAATACAACCATCCTTTTGTCTTTTCTGTTTGGGAATGCATGGCTTTTTGCATTTTCAATGAAATTCATTTTAGAAGGATGTGTGATCTTTTTAGGGGGAAAACTTTTTGACACAAAAGTGAATCCCCTGGTTTACTTTGCGTGGGCTTTTGCCCAACCTGTGTACATCCCTGTAGTTGGACTCATGGGACTTCAAAATCGATTTACATGGAAAACATGAATAGGATCTTTGTTCTTTTTATCATGCTCGGTATTTCTGCTGGGCAGTCCTATTCCATCACAATCTTTGGAATCCCTGCCGCAGATGTGGTACAAACCATACATGATTCCGGGAAGATCGAATTCACAACACAAAACCGGGGCATTTTCGATCTGTTGTGGCCCGCAAAGAATTCCTATGAAGCAATTTATGATTCAAATTCATTTGCGTTAAAAAATTGGAGTAAAAATGTAAAACAGGGTGAATTCAAACAACATATTTCTGCTAAAGTGGACTTTCTTGGTTATCTTGCTTATGATGACAAATCCCTGATTGAAATTCCCCATAATATATATACGATTTTCACTCTCTTGGCCATGGTACAATCCAGACCCTATGATAAACTGGATACAAAATGGTTTAATTATGAGCAGGAAGGATTGATTGGCAAAGCCCGGTTTGTATGGGCTGATACATCCAATGCGTGGAACGGAAAAGATTCCATCCTATGCGACCATTACCGGCTGGATATAAACATCACAGACAAATCAGATAAATTTCTGGATCGCACAGATTATTTCATGGAAGAGATCCTTGCGGATGGTGTGGTGAGAGAATTATGGGTCTCCCGAAAAAAACCGAAAAGAATCATACGCGCGTCTCTAAAAACAGCATGGTTCCCCGTATCAGCCATTTTCAATGAATAGCAGACCCTTTCATCATTTTCAATTATATTTAGACACATTTCAATGGTACATCTTATGAAAAAACTACTTCTTCTAATTCGTTTTACACCCTTAGCGTTATTATGTGTTATGCTCAATGCGCAGGATGGGAGCAGTGAGATCATTGGCATATGGGAATTTCAAACGATGACAAGCGTCTATTACTCTGAACCGAAAGAGATTACCACAACAGACCTTGATAAAAATCATCGTGAAACATTGACTTTCCGTGCAGATGGATCCTTCAGTTACCGCGGGGTTTATGATGGCGTAGAAGATGCATCTGTTGGTGCCTGGAAAATAACAAAAGTTAAATTGACCATGGATGTCAGAGGTGGAAAAACGATTTGCAATTATGAAGTGAATGGTAAAATCCTGACCCTGACCTTCAATGAAAAAGAATCCGATGAATTTTATGGAATGAATTCTGTGCTAAAGTATAAAAATAGGTTTATTGGCTCCAAGTTATAAAAAGAAAAAATCATCTCAATAAATAAAATTTCAATTTTTTCAGGTCTCATCTGCGCTTAGTATTCCGTGAATAAGAAACCATCTTTCTTCAAAGTCTATCGTAAACAGATCCTGGGCTGGATCCTGACTGTCGCAGCTATTTGTGCTGCACTGTATTACGGCATCGATAAAAAGATCATTTTATTCGCCACTTTTGTGATTAGTATTTTTACACAACTTTTTGTGGGTCTGGGCGCATTGGTGGGCATGATCCCGTTCATTGGGCCTTTGATCATTAAAGTGATTTCCATTCCTGTATTTTGGTTATTAAATGCCATGGGATATGTGGTATCCGGCGTGGCCATCAAAAAAGGATACGCAACAGAATTAGCCAAGAGTCGAATCGTCACCCTCAGTCTTCTGATCGGAATTATCATTGGGTATATTTTGGGTCATTTAGTCCCCCTGAGATGAATATTTTAATTTTACAAGGTCCCAATCTCAATTTATTGGGTGTAAAGGCTTCATCATCCGGCGAACGGCTCACATTGGATAAACTCAATAAAGCCATCCGGAAACATGTTCATGGCAAGGATGTGAAACTCAAATTCTTACAAACCCATAAACAGTTCCAGGCCATAAATTTTTTACAAAGGAACAGGAACTGGGCAGATGGCCTGCTTTTTATTCCCACATCCTGGGCAAAGTATGATTGGACCATCACCGAAACATTAAACTTGATCAATATCCCAGTTGCTAGCATTTATTTTGAGGATCCCTTTTCATTGGGACCCGTTGAACCGGAGTCCATCATGACTGGAAAAATGATTCAATCATTTTCAGGTCAACCAGTCGATGCATGTGTTTTGGGGATCGATCACCTTTTATCCTGAATAAAATGAAATCTTTTATTCCTTTTCTTTTTTGTGGATTGACCTTGTTTGCTCAATCCGGCGAAAATCCCAATAATTCTATCCTATCTGTCATATCAACCATTGAGGAATTAAAGCTCCCTGAAATAACATCCAAGACATTTGATCCTGCCTGGGTTGATTCGCTCAAATTACAATTGCCTTGCGATAATATATTGGTCCCAAAGCGTACCATGCGGCTTCCCAATGCACCCCGGGATTATAGAAACGGAACCCACCGTGGGATCGACTTTTTCGCAAATTGGGGCACACCGGTCAAGGCAGTGGCTGCTGGTATCGTTATAAGAGCGGATCATGGCTATGAGGAAATACCAGCTACTTTCAGGGTCAATATGCTTGATGCCAGTGCAAAAGTTGGCAATACGCCTAGCGATATTTTTAATAGCGTTTTATTGGGTCAGGCACTCTTTTTAGATCATGGATTTGATCTTATTCCTGGATTCAGGGTGATCACAATCTATGCTCATTTATCCAACATTTTGGACAAAATTAAACCCGGTACCAAATTGAATACTGGAGAATTACTAGGAAAATCAGGTAATACTGGGACAAGAGAAAGCACACTGGGCTCCAAAGACGGTGCCCATTTACACTGGGAAATGATCTTGCAAAAAGGGAACCAGGAAATTTATTTGGGAAAGGATGTGCCGAACCCGGAACTCTATGCAATGTTGAGCCGGATATTTCAATA
>DQOT01000116.1 GCA_015658495.1 Fidelibacterota bacterium
GCAAATTTTTGCCTATTATCACGATGATGGTCAACCTCATGTTGATGATGTTTCTACCTCTTTTATCTGGGAAGGAATCACCGTTGGTGCCTCCTTTGCTGAAAATACGGCCACTACAGTAGAATTTAATGTCTACGACTCAACTCATGTCTGGCCATATACCCTCACTTTGATCCCCCCTGAAACAACCGAAGTGTACCTGAATGAGGCTGAAACAAGTGCTCTCATCAAATCCCACCTTACAAATAATGATAACCTTAATGTACCCAACGTATTGATTTCTTTTTCAGCAGTTCTTGGATCCATTACTTCTTCAGATTTGACAGATAGTGCAGGGATAGCGGAAGTCACATATTCTGCTGGGAATTTCGATCCAGGGGATGATTCAGCAACAGTTTGGGTTGATACGGTCACCGCATCGTATAGCCATCCTGGGTTTGCAACTACCCTGACATCAAGTACAACTATGACTATTGAGGATATCTCTTTCGGTGCATGTGCTGACATTGTCATTCCTCCTTCCAATCCCGATCACATCGTAGTTCAGCAGGGAGGTGGAATTGAATCAACACAGATTAAAGCTGAGATTTATGATGGTGATAGTAATCTGGGAGGTGATGAAATCGACGTTATCTTCCGCCTGAACCCTGTGTTACCAGGGTGCTATTTGGATGAAGTTGGGCAGACCGAAGTCACCATAACTACCCAAGCCGGTATAGCCTCCGTATCAGTAAATAGCGGTACTGAACCCGGTGTTGTTCGAATTGAAGTTGAGGTAGACTGTGATCAGGACGGAGTTATTGATCTTTCAGCAGCCAGTGACCAGGTTATTATCTCGTCCGGGGCACCCTATTACATCGAACCGGAATATGATCCGAATTCTACTACTGCAACCGGTGGTGGATTTTACCAGACCCAATGTGCGGCTATTGTTTATGACAAATGGTACAATCCAGTGGAAGACAGCACTTATGTGTATTGGACGATTGAACCAACCCCGCCTGATACTGCGATTAATGCATTTGTGGATGGAGTGAGCTTTACTGGAAATGAAAACCTGGATGGTGATATTTATTCCGGGATGGCTTTTACAACGATCATCTATTCTACGGATGCCATTGGCGATATCGGGTATGTTTCAGCTACGACTTATGGGGCCAATGGAGATACAATCACGGCCAGGATCAATGAGGACGAAGGTGAATCATTGCTATTTTTTCTACCTGGCCAGTTGACACTGACAGGATCAGCTTACTACCATGATTTTACTCTTCCTGTAGCAACAGATGAAGTTGAAATTCAGATTACTGCCATGCTTATAGATTTTTACGGCAATGCGGTGTCCGAAGCACCCATTGCATTTAACGGAATCGGAGTTTCCGAGTGGCGTGAGATTGGATATGAAGAATATGCTGATTTAGGTGTGAATGGTGTCGGGGTAGGTGACGAGTGTTTCACCTGGCGGGATTATGGTCTGGATGATGATCCTGGAACCCTGGATGAAGGTGAAGGCAATGATGACCATGATGCTTTTGACCTAGATGGAGATGGGGAATATAATCCTGATAATGATGCGTCAGAGGTCTCTGAAGTATTTAATGATTATGGTCTGGATGGAATTGACAATACAAATGACGAAGGTGAAGGAAACGGAGAATGGGATGGTTACCATAATCTAGCATGTCCAGATGGGGCAATTGTAAAAACTGACCAGGATGGCATTGCCAGAATCACGGCGGTTTTTCCAAAAGAATTATGTATTTGGCTGAGTGTCGATTCGACGGATCCCTTTTATAATCACTATCAAGAGTTTAGTGCAAGTATCACGGGTGCTTTGTTAATTCCCCAACAGATCACGTCGGATCCCATTACGATCCAACTGGTTCGTTCACCAACAATAGTAGGTCCCTGATGAGCCTAGAATTCAATCCTCAGGCCAGTAAAATTGGTGAAATTCTGATTCATATCAATAAACTTTCTGAGAGTCAGCTTCAGGAAGCACTGTTGGTCCAAAAGAACACGAAGAATAAATTGGGAGTGGTACTTGTGAAAAACGGTTTTATAACCGAGGATGATTTAGTCACTGTGTATTCAATGCAGTTAGGATACCGAAAAGCTGATGATGAATTTCTTTTAAATATTGATCCGAAGGTTGCTTCAATTATTCCGGAAGAATTTGCCCGACAGAATGCTGTGCTGGTGTTAGAAAAAAGCAACTCTTCAATTAGGGTAGCCATGGAAGACCCGGAAGATATAACCTGCATTGATGCTCTGCAACGGTTAACAGGACTGGTGCCA
>DQOT01000213.1 GCA_015658495.1 Fidelibacterota bacterium
GGTTTAGATAAAATACAGGTTGATGAAGTAGAAGCTGGGGATATCATTGCTTTCGCAGGAATAGAGGGGATTTCTATCGGCGATACTATTTCCGACAATGAAAGTCCGGAGCCATTGCCAAGGATCAAGGTAGATGAACCCACGGTATCAATGCTGTTTTACGTAAACGATAGTCCTTTTGCGGGGCAGGATGGAAAGTTTTTAACCACCAGACACTTATCAGAGAGGCTTGATAAAGAAATACTCGGAAATATTTCATTACAGGTAATACCTACGAAAAAAAATAACGTCTTCGAGGTTCGCGGGCGGGGTGAACTCCAAATGGCTGTATTAATTGAGACGATGAGAAGGGAAGGATACGAGTTTATGGTATCAAAGCCCCAAGTAATTACCAAGGAAGAAAATGGTAAAACTCTCGAACCGATGGAAAAAGTTTTTTTAGATGTTCCTGAAGACAAGGTTGGAATGTTGTCTGAAAAACTTTCTGCAAGAAAAGGAAGGATGACAAACCTTCAAAATCATGGAACGGGTCGTGTCAATCTTGAGTTCTCAATTCCATCAAGAGGTCTTATAGGTTTCAGGTCTCAATTTATGACGGATACAAATGGAGCTGGTATAATGAATAAATTGTTTGATGGACACGCATCCTGGTTCGGGCCTATTCCTCAAAGAAATTCAGGTGCGTTGGTTGCGGATCGTCATGGAAAAGTTACGACGTATGCTTGCATTGGAATGGTTGACCGTGGTGAATTATTTTTAAATGTAGGTACAGAAGTGTATAATGGTATGATCATTGGCGAACGAAATAGAGATGGTGATCTGAATATCAATATCACAAGAGAGAAAAAACTTACTAACATGCGTGCTGCAGGATCCGATAATACAATAACTTTGCGCCCTCCTAAACAGCTGTCTCTTGACCAATGCATTGAATTCATTGCCGAAGATGAACTGGTAGAAGTGACACCCGATAATATTAGGCTAAGAAAAATGGAATTGGATCAGACCAAACGCGCATCTATAAAAAGAAAAGAAAAATATAACTAAGGCCGCACTTTCGTGGGGTATTTTGTTTGTAAAATAATTCGCCACCCGTTCATTTTCCAGTTATTTTAAAATAGCAGAAGATAAGTCATCCGCCGAATGGTGGATAGCATGGCCATTTCATTGCTGATGCCTTGCATTACCCTTTTATCTTTTAACTAATTTGTATGAATTTAGGGATAAATTCCCAACTCGAAAATCGACTCCTTAATCTCCTTTCAAGGCGCACAATATAAATGGACAATTTTAAACAGACCCGACTGCATCCGGACATTCTCAAAGCCATCACTGAAATGGGTTTTGAAACACCCACGCCAATCCAGGCCAAAACCATTCCCCATTTAATGGCGTCTGCCCATGATTTGATCGCAACGGCACAAACAGGGACGGGCAAAACGGCAGCCTTTGGTCTGCCATCCATCCATTTAACGGATATGGAGGATAGGAGGACACAAACGCTGGTTCTGTGTCCTACCCGGGAATTATGTATGCAAATCACCAAGGATCTAGGCAATTTTTCAAAGTACATCAATGGGATGAATATTCTGGCCGTTTACGGCGGTGCCAGTATCCAGGCCCAGATCAAATCATTAAAAAAAGGCGCCCAGATCGTTATTGGTACACCGGGGCGGACAAAAGATCTTATTAAACGGAAAAGATTGGATATCTCTCATGTGGCACGTGTGGTTCTGGATGAAGCAGATGAAATGCTTACCATGGGATTCAAGAAAGATCTTGAAATGATCCTGGCCCAGACACCCCAGGAAAAACAGACTTTACTCTTCTCCGCAACCATGTCAAAACGGGTGGTGGAAATTACAAAATCCTACATGAATAATCCCCTAGAGATTGCTGCAGCACGGATGAATATCGCCGCAGAAAATGTCCAGCACATCTATTATATGGTGAATGCCAAGGATCGCTACGAAGTGATAAAACGCATCATTGATATTAATTCTGGGATCTATGGTATCGTTTTTTGCAGGACCCGCCGTGAGACGAAAGAGGTAGCCAATAAGCTTATGCACGACGGCTATAATGCGGATACCCTCCACGGGGATCTGTCCCAGATGCAGCGGGATGAGGTGATGGGACGATTTCGGAACCGTCAATTGCAGATTCTGGTCGCCACGGATGTGGCCGCAAGGGGGCTGGATGTGGATGACCTTTCTCACGTGATTAACTTTAATCTTCCCGATGATGATGAAATTTATGTTCACCGCAGCGGCCGGACCGGCCGGGCAGGGAAGAAGGGCATATCTATCATAATTATCCATACGCGGGAAGTGCGGAAGATCCGGGAGATTGAGAAAAAATTCAGTATTACATTTATCCGGGAAACGGTCCCCAGCGGGTTAGATATCTGCAAAAAACGGCTCTATACCCTCATTGGTAAAGTTGAAAATGTTGAGGTGGATGAACAACAAATCGGTCAATTTATGCCCGATATTTATAAAAAGCTGGAATGGCTCGAAAGGGAAGAGTTGATCAAGCATTTTGTATCCACGGAGTTCAATCGCTATTTATCCTATTATAAAAATGCCAGGGATATCAATATATCCGGGGATAGCATGGGGGAAAAAAGAAGCAAGCGAGAAAAGCGAAGCCGGGAGGATCGACGGAATACCTCCTTCGCCGGTTTTTATGTTA
>DQOT01000023.1 GCA_015658495.1 Fidelibacterota bacterium
TGGTTTTTAATTCGAAGAAAATCTCAAACTGCTTGAACTGAAGGATGATTCGTTAGAACTTCTCGCCCCTTATTATGAAAACAACCCTGAAAGATTGCCCGCCCGTACATCAAGTATTACTTGAAATGAATGGGAATATCCAATTGCATGAAAATTATATAAAATATATTATCAATGCCGAATTAGGAAAGATCAGGGCAAATATTAAAAAAGGGAAATTGTCTAAAACGAAGCAGGAGTTATTGGAGCATATTGTATCCCAAGTTTGGTTAATATCTGCGCCACGACTTGTAAACGTGATCAACGGAACTGGCATTGTGCTTCATACTGGTTTTGGTCGAGCACCCTTTCGTGGCAAACATTTAAAAGATTTAGCCGACCGTTTGGATGGCTATGTAAATCTAGAGTTCGATTTGGATTCGGGAAATCGCGGTGATCGGCAATCCCTGGTTCAGGAACAATTAAGTGCCATGTGCGGCAGCGATTCTGCCATGGTGGTCAACAATAATGCTGCTGCTGTTTTCCTGTCTTTGAACGAAATGGCAGAAGGGGGAGAAGTGATCTGTTCCCGGGGGCAAATGGTGGAAATTGGCGGATCTTTCAGGATTCCTGATATTATTGAAAAAAGTGGGGCAATCCTGAAAGAAGTGGGAACCACGAACCGTACCCATTTGAAAGATTACGAAAAAACCATTTCCAATAAGACAAAATTGATTTTATGGGTCCATACCAGTAATTATGTGGTGAAAGGGTTTACAAAAGAAGTCTCTTTATCGGAACTAGTTATTCTTGGAAAGAAACACAAGATTCCGGTCATGGCCGATCTTGGAAGCGGCGCTTTACTCGATATGAAACAGTTGGGACTGGCGGATGAGATGCCTGTAAAATCCATCGTGAATTCTGGACCGGACATCACCACTTTCTCGGGCGATAAACTCCTGGGCGGACCGCAATCCGGTCTCATGGTTGGAAAAAAGAAATGGATCAATGCCTGCAAGAAAAATCCACTTTATCGTGTGTTGCGATGTGATAAGATCACCCTGGGACTATTGGAGGAAACATTGCGGTCCTACCACTCGGGATCATTTACTAAAGATAATTTATCCCTCACCTTGCTGACGACTTCACGAAAGATTTTAATAAACCGCGGACAAAAGATTTTGGATTCTTTGCAGAAAAAGACACTTATAGAATTGGGGATTACCTTGGTGGATTCTGAAGTAGAAGCGGGGAGTGGCTCCTTGCCGGACGATAAGATTGAAAGTGCAGCCCTATCCTTTTCACCCAAAAACGGGAAAACCAAAGATCTTGCCAAAGGGTTCCGTTGTGGGTCCATTCCGGTGGTTGGATACATTCACGGAAATACATTTTATATCGATCTGAAAGCTGTTTTACCAAACCAAATTAAACGGCTCGCAACTGCCATACAGGAGGTTTAACCATGGCGCAGGTTGTGCTGGGGACAGCAGGTCATATTGACCATGGAAAGACCTCGCTGGTTAAAGCTTTAACCGGGACCAATACGGACCGTCTAGCTGAAGAGAAAAAACGGGGCATGACCATCGATCTTGGTTTTGCCTATCTCAATGAATCCATCACGATTATTGATGTTCCTGGTCACGAAAAATTTATCCGGAATATGGCAGCTGGCGCAGCAAACATCCATTTTGGTTTATTGGTAATCGCCGCAGATGATGGTGTTATGCCGCAAACCCGGGAGCATCTCGATATCCTGACACTTCTCGGTGTAAATAAAGGAATCGTCGCCCTGACCAAAACTGATTTAGCGAATGATGATGAATGGCTGGACCTGGTTGAATTGGATATTTCTGAATTATTGGATAATCAAGGTTTTGATTCTATCTCAATCCACCGTATTAATAATCTAACTGGTGAAGGGGTGGAAGGACTGAAATCCGATATTTTATCCATGGCTGCTGATTATCAAGCAACGTCTACCTCATTACAATTTCGACTGAATGTGGATCGGGTCTTCTCAAAAATTGGATTTGGAACTGTGGTGACAGGAACCGTCCAGAATGGTTCGGCCCAGAAGGGGGATGATATTGAAATTCTACCCTCAGGAATTAAGACAAAAATTCGTGGTATCCAAACCCATGGTGGTGCCACCAATACTGTAGAAACAGGAGATCGGGCTGCCTTGAATCTGGCTCATGTAAAATCATCTGATCTGACGCGCGGAACTGTCCTTACCACCCCGGATTGTCTCCAGGCAACGAATCGAATCCTTGCAAATATTTCATTGACAAAAGCAACCGACTGGATCATTAAGAACAAACAGCGGTTACGATTCCATTTTGGAACGTCTGAGATTTTGGGTCGTGTGTCCGGAAAGAAATTGGAAAAAGGCCAATCCGGGAATGTTATTATTGATCTTGAATCACCTGTTGCCGTGGCCATGGATGACCGGTTTGTAGTTAGATCTTATTCTCCCATGAATACGATTGCCGGTGGATTAGTGATTGACCCTAAACCCATTGGGAAATGGTCGGTCCTAAAATCTCGTGCAACCAACTTACCGGTGGATTCAAAAGAAAGATTTAAATATTTGGTCAATGAAGATTGGAAAGCACCCAAGTCGAGAAAGGAATGGCAGTCGTTATTTTTTATTTCTAAAGAAATTCTAGATGATTGGATTGTTGAATTAAAAATAATTGAATCCGACGGTGGCATTCTTTATTCTACAATTGGATTGGAGAATGGGAAGAAAGATTTAAAATATATTTTGATGAATCTTATAAAAAGAATCCATTTCGATCTGTTATTAGCTCGGATGGTATTTTAAATCAACTCAAATGGACGGAAGACTGGTTTGAGATCGTCATGAATACCATGTTAGAAAATGACGCTATTTCAGAAGAAAAAGGTGGATTCTCCCTTTCCGGGTATCAACCTAAATTTTCTCAAAAGGATTTGGGCGAATTGGGGAAAATTGAGTCCATCTTAGCTAAATCGGGGTTTGTGCCGATCTTACTAAAAGAAATTACAGAAGCATCCGGATTCAAACCCAAACGGGTAGGCGATCTGGTTCATTTGCTGTTTGCACAGGGAAAAGTTGAAAATCTCGGGAACAACTTTTGGCTGAACCGTCCCAATCTTGATAATGTCCTCATGGATATTCGAAATTTTTTCAATTCAAAGGACGAATTGGCTGTGGCCGATTTTAAAGAAATAACAGGACTGTCCCGTAAAACAGCGATTCCGCTGTTGGAATATCTGGATAAGAATCATTTCACCATAAGACGTGAAAATGTGCGCCTGAAAGGAGCTGCTTTGAATGGGTAAAAACGTGGTGGCACAAACACCTGTGATGAAGCAATTCCTGGAAGTGAAATCACAGTATGAGGATACGCTGGTTCTTTTTCGAATGGGGGACTTCTACGAAACATTCCTGGAAGACGCGGAAATCACTGCCAAGGTTCTTGGGATTGTTCTGACAAAACGTGCCAACGGAAAAGCATCCAACGTGGCATTGGCCGGATTTCCCTATCATGCACTTGATAATTATCTCCCGAAACTGGTGAAAGCCGGATATCGTGTGGCCATCTGCGAACAGGTGGAAGATCCGAAATTGGCCAAGGGGATCGTGAAACGGGAAGTGATTGAAGTGGTGACCCCCGGTACCCTTACCAGCGACCAAGCATTGAGCGATAAATCCAACCGGTACATTGGTTCGGTTTCCTTTGAAAATAATTTTGCAGGATTTGCTTTTCTGGATCCATCCACAGGAGAATTTCATATGGGTGAATGTCCTGCGGATCAATTAAAAGATTATTTATTGAAATTCTCCCCCAGTGAAATGATTTTGGGGGAAAGTGTTGTTTATTCCACCACGGAATGGTACCGTGAATTTCGACACTTTATTACACAGATCGAAGATTGGGTTTTTGATTATGTTTCATCTTACAGGACGCTGACGCAACACTTTAATCTTAAATCCTTAAAAGGATTTGGCTGTGATGAATTGAAATTGGGTGTAAAAACCGGTGGTGCTCTTATGCATCACATCAAAACCAACTTGAGTTCATCCCTTGATCATGTGTCTAAAATATTTCCGGTACTGAATGAAGGCTTTATGGGACTGGATGGATTTACAATGCGGAATTTGGAAGTGTTTCAAAGTTTGTCCACCCAAGGGACACATGGAACCCTTGTTGATTGTATTGACCAAACCCAAACCTCCGGCGGCGGACGTCTCCTCCGAAGATGGCTCCATTATCCACTCACTGATTTAAAAAGAATCAACGCAAGATTGGATGTGGTTAACGCTTTTTCCAACAATACGCGTATCATGAAATCTATCCGTGAGTCCTTGGGGAAAACGGCAGATGTCGAACGAATTCTTGGGAAGGTGAACCAGGGAAAAGCATCACCACGGGATGTGATTGGGATTGCGCTTACATTGCAGAAAATTCCCGAATGGCAAAAAGAATTAAATACAGCTGGGAATCAAAACCTATCCTCTTTGGCAAAATCATTTATAGATACAAATTTGATTGTAGAAAAGATCTTATCCACGATTAATGAGGACACACCGGTACAGGTGAAAATGGGGAATGTGGTTTGTGCAGGTGTGGATAGTGACTTGGATGAATTACGAACCTTGCTTCATTCCGGGAAAGAATGGATAGACAATTTCCAGAGTTCTTTGCGAGAAGAATTGGACATTCCAAAACTCAAGGTTGGGTTTAATAGGGTTTTTGGCTACTATATAGAAGTGACAAAGGTCCACCAGGATAAAGTCCCTGAAACATTTATTCGGAAACAAACCCTCGTTAATTCTGAACGGTTTATCACCGAAGAATTAAAAGAATATGAGGAAAAGGTCCTAAACGCAGAAGAAAAAATATTAACCATCGAATCCAATATTTTTTCTGAATTATGCCAATTCCTTTTATCATCCATTGCTGATATCCACACAAATGCAAAAGCCATCAATCGCACGGATCTATTGGCCGGGTTTGCAGCCACTGCTTTGAACCAAAATTTTATTCGACCCAAATTATCTGATAAACCAGAATTGGAGATCATCCAGGGAAGGCACCCTGTTGTGGAGCAACTGCTACTTGCGACTGAAAAATTTATTCCCAATGACCTTTGCCTTGATTCCACAAAAAACCAGATCCATTTAATTACGGGGCCCAATATGTCCGGGAAATCCACTTATTTACGACAAGTGGGGCTGATTGTATTGATGGCACAGATTGGCAGTTTTATCCCCGCCAAGTCAGCAAAAATTGGAGTAGTGGATCGGCTGTTTACTCGAGTTGGCGCAAGTGATAACCTTGCGGGCGGCGAAAGTACCTTTCTGGTGGAAATGAATGAGGCGGCCAATATTTTGAATAATGCCACAAACAAGAGTCTGATCCTGTTGGATGAGATCGGTCGTGGAACGGCAACGTATGATGGACTTTCACTGGCTTGGGCCATCACCGAATATCTCCATGATACAGAAGGTGTCGCGGCTCGCACATTATTTGCAACCCATTTCCATGAATTGACGGATTTGGAATCGCTTTTGGAACGGGTTGAGAATCACCATGTTGAGGTAAAAGAATTTGGGGATAAGATTGTATTCCTGCGCTCAATTGCAAAAGGGACTGGCGACAAAAGTTACGGAATTCATGTGGCGCAAATGGCCGGCCTTCCAAAATCCGTGATTCATCGCGCCACGGAGATTCTGAACCATCATATCCAGCAATCTGCGGAAAAAGGTGGAACTTATACACCGCCGGAACCGTCCAATCAAATGACACTTTTCCAGGAGCAGGAATTCAAATTGCGGAAAAAACTCAACGAATTGGATGTGAATACTATGACACCCCTGGAAGCACTTCGGACTTTGGATGAAATTAAAAAAGAACATGGGTTATAGTGATATAATGAATCAACTGTTGGCACTTCCTAATAATTATCTAAAACGTAAATATTTAATAAAACGTAAGATAGGTGATAATTATCCCGAAAAAAGCTCAGGACCGGCTGTTTTACATATTTACATAATTTGATTTCGATGAAGTTTTCAAAGTTAAAATATTTAATTCTTTCTCTTTTTTTAAGCTTCGGTTTCTCCAATGGTTTTTGGGTGAA
>DQOT01000051.1 GCA_015658495.1 Fidelibacterota bacterium
GGCGCCATGATTCCATTTAAATTTGGAACGTCCGATGGTTTATTTAATTTAGGGAACGCACTGGGATTCGTTCAGAGTTTACCCCATGGGGTTTACATCGCGATGAACGGTCGATGCTTTGATTATGATAAGGTCAAGAAGAATAAAGAAACAGGTGTTTTTGAAGCTTTATAGTTTTTGATTTTGTCCCAGAGATTCAATAAGGTGGATATAAAACTGGATCCCTTTTTCATAAGCCTTTATGCCAATTCGCTCATCAATGCCGTGGACCCGTTTCAGGTCAGAGTCATCTGTTCTTCCAATCCCTGAGAACCGATATATATTGGGCGAAAGATCCAGGAAATGTTTCGTATCCGTGCCGCCGGGACTGATGCCCGGGACTACCACCGCTGACGGGAATACCTCATAAATATTCCGGGATAGAAATTTGAATTGATCCGCGGTTGGGTCCGATACTGGTGCCGGTTCACGACCAAATTGTCCCTCAGGGTGTTTTATCTCTACACGGGGATCGTCCACGATTTCACGAACCATGTCAACAATGCTTTCCGGCGTATCTCCGGGGATGATCCTGAAGTTTACCATGGCCTTTGCCTGGGCCGGGATTACGTTGTCTTTTATACCACCGGAAATAATGGTGGGCGCAGTGGTGGTGCGAATCACGGCACTGCCGGCGGGAGAAGATGAAAATATTCGCTCAATTAATCCTTCGAATAACCATTGGTTTCCCATGATGATACGAGGCAAAAGTTTCATCTCAGCTCCGATGGCTTTGAACATATATTTTGTTGGGCCCTCGAGCCTTGCGGGTAAGGGGTTTGCCTGGAGCTTGGTAATGGCATTAGCCAAGATGCCAATTGTGGTTTCTTTTCCGGGCATAGATGAATGTCCTCCCGTGCCTTTGGCCACCAATTCTAAGGTCATATATCCCTTTTCACTCACGGCCACAAAGGCAACCGCCTTTTCTATACCAAAGGATTTCCCTGAAGTTATACCGCCTCCTTCATCCAGTATAAAATCAAAGTCGATTCCGTTTTTACGAAAATATTCCGCAGATTTTTTGGCACCCTCATTTCCACCGATTTCTTCATCGTGTCCAAAGGCAATATAAATGGTTTGGGCTGGCTGATGCCCATTCGCAATAAGTTGGTCCACCGATTCCATAATCGCAAATAGGTTGCCTTTGCAATCCATAGTGCCACGTCCCCAGATGATCTCTTCATCGGCAGTTCCAGAGAATGGGGGAAATGTCCATTGATCCAAGGATTGCTCATCAATAGGGACGACATCCATATGAGCCATGAGAAGGATCGGCTTCTTAAGTGGTTGAATCCCACCCCACTTTAAAATGAGGCTGTGTTTATTAATTGTGTATGACTCGAGCGTATTAAATACGTTGGGGAATTCTCGTCGGAGATACCGGTTAAAGTCCAAAAATTGTGTATAGTCAATTTTATCGGAATTCATTTGGGATATGGTAGGGATTTTAATCCCGCCAGAAAGAC
>DQOT01000295.1 GCA_015658495.1 Fidelibacterota bacterium
GCCGGTGGAGATACAGATGCACACTGGAACAGACTCCAAGTGGCGGTGTTATTTCGCAAACAAGCGGTGCAAAACTATCTGTTCATACAGAAACACCTTCCGGTACCCCAACTATGACCTACCCCACTGCTCAACATTCGGATTACATTCAAGGGCCCAGTTATTATCAAGATCATACCGTTATTCAAGCAGAACAAAATGCAGTAGATACAGATTTTATGACAGTATTTTTCCCTTATACAGAACATGCGCCGGTTATACTTGCTCTAAATTCCACAACAGATTTTATTGCCCTGCTTGTAGATCGGGATGATGCTGTGGGGGTATCAGATCGATATGAAATTATTCTGGCACAACCGGGAAATGCTGCTATTGATATCCCTGCCGAAACCACAGCAGAGGGCGTGGAAATCCCATCAATTCAAACATCTGCAACCTTTGTCACCATTAGTCTGGAACATGGCGCGCCAATCGATGCTGACCATATACGCGTATTTGGAAAAGGCGATGAAGGCAGCGAAACAGTCACTATCAATGGCGTAACCTATAATTTGATCACCGATCCGGAAGGCCCGACAACTGTGGCACATGTGCAATTTATCAATAATGATCTTTGGTTTGATCCCCTATCTGTTGCTATGGCTGGCACAGTGGATTCGACCATGGATACAACCCTGAGTGATTTCGGGTATTTAGGAGCAACGCTATTCCTTGAAGTTCCGCTTCAATTGATGCTCATTATTAAGGAAGATTCTTCTGGATATGAATTTGGGCAATTCACATTTGACCTGGAAGAAAATGACCATTATCTCATGATGTTTGCAACAGACACAGCGGGTTACGGTGGAATTTTGACAATTTTGTCTGATGGTGAAACATCAGCATCGAGTCCAACTATGGTGTCAGTCAATGCATTCCACGGTGTGCTCTATGGGCCGCCTTTGGATATAACAACTCCAGAACTGCCTGTGCCTATTGTGGATGATTTGTCGTATGGAGAATTCTCCGGATACAACGAAGTGCCTGCCCTCGCCTACCCTTTGGACTTTTCTTTTGAACTTTATGGAGAAACCATTTCGTTCAATGGTGATGTGGACCTGGGTCCTTATGCCGGCTCAGCAAATGTCATTATGGCATCAGGATGGTTGGATACTTATATGCCTCATTACTCCTATGTGAGTGTTTATATGATTCACCCTGACGGACTGGTTGAAGATCTAGGTATAACCATGTCCATTGACCCGGATGTGGTACCAAGTCAATATGCGCTTCATGCAAATTATCCCAATCCGTTCAACCCCCGTACACACATTAAATACGACCTGCCGGAAGTCTCTGATGTACAATTGGTGATCTACAATATGCTTGGACAACGAGTGAAAACATTAGTCAGTCAGGGGCAATTCCCCGGCTTCAAATCAGTGGTTTGGAATGGAACCAATGATAGGGGGAAACCTGTGTCTGCCGGTGTTTATCTTTATCAAATTCACGCAAAATTATTTTCACAAACCCGGAAAATGATCCTTCTGAAATAGAAACCATTTAACCGTAATTTCAACATATCGTAAAAGCCCCGTAATTCATTATGGGGCTTTTTATTTTCTTTAAATAATTGGTTTATCATAAATGCGCCCTTTTGAAATACTAACTTTAATACTAATAGCTGGAGCGCTCGTTGCTCTTTTTACCCATAAAGAACGAAAGGTGTTTCTCTATCTTTTATTTGGATGCATTCTAGCGATGCTACTACAGCATTTTCTTGAAGGGCACCGGTGGCAATTTGCCCTTGCGGTTTATCTCCTGCCATCCATGTATGGAATTCACCGATTCCAGAAACATGGGATCAATCTTTTAACAAAAGGAGTCTTGTCAGTTTGGTTTGGGGCTGCTGTTTTACTACCATGGATCATTCCTATTTTTACACTGCCTGCTCCCGGCGGTCCTTATACGGTGGGCACAGAAATGTTTTACTGGGTGGATTCCACCAGGGCAGAATGGTTTACAGATGAAGATCAAAATGATGTTCGTGAATTGATAGTTCAGATTTGGTACCCTAGTGAAATAAACATCGATGAAAAGCCGGAGCCTTATCTCGATTTCATTGATATACGCGCAAAAACCTTAGCCAGTGCTGGGGCCATACCTGAGTTTTTTCCAAGTCATTTAAAATATATTAACACGAATAGTTATAAAGGGCTGGAGATTGTCAATTTAGAGAAGTCATTTCCTGTTGTGGTTTTTTCTCATGGTATTACAGGTACCCGGCATCTCCATCAAGCTTTGTATGAACACCTGGTCAGCCGCGGTTATATTGTTGTGGCCCCAGATCATAGTTTTGATGCTAATCTCACCATATTCCCAGATGGACATGTGGCAGATTATCGATCTGATTTAACAGGAAATCCAGACAGTGGGCGCGTTCGGAAAATGCAAATGAGTACGCGTGTAGCAGATATCAGTTTTATTTTAAATCAATTAGAAAAAATGCAATCTGGAGAAATTAAATCACAAATAAACGAGAAAATTGATTTAGAGAGAATTGCTGTTGGCGGGCACTCCTATGGCGGATCAACGGCGACTGTAGCCTCTCAGCGTGATAAACGAATCAATGCCTGTTTTGTATTGGATAGCTGGATCAGTCCTATACCACAGGAAACCATCGATGCTGGTGTGCATGTCCCATTTCTGTTTATGGGAAGGCCAACATGGCAAGGATCAGACTACCCCGGAAATTACCCACGGCTTGATAGTCTTATGGCCCATTCTTCCAATCCAAAATACCGGCTTATTATTAAGGAAACGAAGCATCTGGATTATTCCGATATTCCACTTTTCTCACCTATCATAGAATATGCTTTGGATGTAGGGTCTTTGTCTGCATCTGTTTCAATCCCGCTTATGAATGAATTGGTTCACGGGTTTCTTGAAAAACATTTAACGGATCAAACATCCTCCCGTTTTGATGATATGATTCAAAATGAATTGATTATTTCTATCCCATGATAAAACAAACGACCAGAATTACATTTGGAATTATCCTGGTCATCATTGGGTTGATTGGCGGGTTGATCCCCATCTTCCAGGGATGGATGTTTGGTATTCCCGGTCTCATCATTTTAGCTGATTATTTTCCACCGATTAAGCGTCTTTTGTTTTGGGCGAAAAAGCGAGCTGGTTTAGATAAAAAAGATTCAGAATAGCCATTTTATTCCTCTTTTTATCTTTATAATTTTCGGCTCTTATTTTATTTATTTTACGTGACGTACACCACCATCCGACCAAACCAGCCACTGACACTACGTGTCTTCCAACACGTCTAAAATCACTGCAGTCGTCGGCGCCCAATGGGGCGACGAAGGCAAAGGAAAAATCACCGATTTCTTTGCTAGCGAATCCGACTACGTGGTCCGTTTTCACGGTGGTAATAACGCCGGCCATACCATAATCGTCGATGGTGTAACCTTCAAACTTCATCTCATCCCATCAGGAATTGTTTATGGCGAACCTATGTCTATTATTGGCAATGGTGTTGTGGTAGATCCAAAAGCGCTTCTGGATGAAATCGCCTATGTGAAGGATAAGGGGATCGATCCAAAACTCATGGTCAGCGATCGCGCCCATGTAATTATGCCCTATCATATTGTAATGGATGGTGCACTCTCCGGACATCAGGGTAATTTGGCCGCGGGAAGTACAAACCGTGGTATCGCACCTGTTTATGCCGATAAAATGTTTCGCAATGGCATTCGCATGATTGACTTATTAGAGCCCGATGTATTTAAAGAAAAATTGAAAAAAGGATATGCCTTTGCAAAAGGGATTATTGAAAAAACGCTCAACCA
>DQOT01000206.1 GCA_015658495.1 Fidelibacterota bacterium
CCGCAGCCCGAAGCAAAATCATTAAAAACAGGATCAGTACGGCACTTACGCTGAGAATATATTTTTTTCGATTTACCATCATAGAAACATTACAAAGTGAACACCAATTTAGGAAGCGAGTTCCACATATAAAAAAAGCCCCGAAGATGCGGGGCTTTTTTTATCAATAATTAGAAAGGAAAACTTAATCGACGACTTCAAAATCTGCGTCTTCGATCTCTCCTTCTTTTTTCTTTTTACCTTCTGGTCCGCCTGCAGGATCTGCATTTGGAGCGCCATCTTCCTGCTTTGCAGTATCATACATTTTTGATGCAACCGTACTCCAGAGTGCATTCAAGTCTTCCATGGATGATTTAATGTCTTCAGTATTGCCGCCATCTTTTGCTTTTTTCAGTGCTTCAACTTTTTCAGTCAAACCCTCTTTTTCACCCTTATCCAATTTATCATCATGCTCTTTCACATTTTTCTCTGTTTCATAGATCAAATGTTCTGCCTGATTCACCAGATCGATCTTTTCACGTTTTTCTTTGTCTTCACTTTCGTGTTTTTTTGCATCATTCACCATTTTATCGATCTCAGTGTCGGACAATCCACTTGATGCTTCAATTCGAATACTTTGCTCCTTGCCTGTGGCCTTATCTTTCGCATTCACATTAAGGATACCATTGGCATCGATGTCAAAGGAAACTTCGATCTGTGGAATACCACGGGGTGACGGCGGAATGTCCGCCAAATGGAAACGACCGATGGTCTTACTATCCAATGCCATTTCTCTTTCACCTTGAAGCACATGGATCTCAACGGTAGTTTGATTATCAGCTGCTGTGCTGAACACCTGTGATTTCTTTGTAGGAATTGTCGTGTTCCGTTCAATGAGTTTCGTGGAAACGCCACCCAATGTTTCAATACCCAAAGAAAGCGGTGTCACATCCAAAAGAAGGATGTCATCCACATCACCGGAAAGCACACCACCTTGGATCGCAGCACCCAAGGCAACCACTTCATCAGGATTTACACTTTTGTTCGGTTCTTTCCCGAAAATCTCCTTCACTTTTTCCTGGATCTTTGGAATCCGTGTAGAGCCACCCACCAAGATCACTTCATCAATTTCACTTTTGGATACACCAGCATCTTTAATGGCTTGCAGGCAAGGTTGAACCGTCCGCTCAACAAGGTCGTTCACCAGGTCTTCGAATTTGGCTCGCGAAAGCGTCAGGTTTAAATGTTTGGGTCCAGAAGCATCTGCCGTGACAAAGGGGAGATTGATATCTGTCTGCTTTGAAGAAGACAATTCTTTCTTTGCCGTTTCCGCTGCCTCTTTCAAGCGTTGCAGCGCCATGGCATCTTTCCGAAGGTCGATCCCGTCGGATTTGTTGAATTCATCTGCGATCCAATCGATCACTTTCTGGTCAAAATCGTCACCCCCGAGATGTCCGTCACCATTGGATGATTTCACTTCGAATACACCGTCACCTAATTCAAGGATAGAAATATCAAATGTTCCCCCACCCAGATCAAAGACAGCAATCTTTTCATCTTTCTTTTTGTCCAAGCCATAAGCGAGAGATGCTGCGGTGGGCTCGTTGATGATACGACGAACATTCAGTCCGGCGATCTTGCCCGCATCTTTGGTGGCCTGACGCTGGGAGTCGTTAAAATAAGCAGGAACCGTAATTACAGCATCAGTCACTGTTGTACCAAGATGTTCTTCAGCCTGCTGTTTGAGTTTTTGCAAAATCATGGCAGAGATTTCGGAGGGTGTGTACTCTTTATCCCCCGCATTTATCACACAGGCGCCGCTTGAATTTTTCTCCACTTTGTAAGGGACTTCAATCAGTTCAGTACCTACTTCTTCATACAGTCGACCCATGAAACGTTTGATAGAAAAAACAGTATTTTCAGGATTCGTGACTGCCTGGCGTTTTGCAGCCTGTCCAACAAGCCGATCGCCATCTTTTGTAAATCCTACGATGGACGGTGTTGTACGGCCGCCTTCCGGATTAGTGATAACCGTGGGTTCTCCGCCTTCTAAGACGGCAACACATGAGTTTGTGGTTCCAAGGTCAATTCCGATAATTTTGCCCATTTTGTCTCCTTATGGTCAAAAATAATATTGAGTTAAAAAATCTGGTTTATTTAAGCAAGGAGCGTACCACCGACGATGATGGTACAAAATGACAGAGTAGTATTTGTTGTCCACCTATATGGCGGACTAGGTTTATTTAGACGGTAATTTAGGCTTTTTTTCCTTGGATTTTTTACCGGACTTATAATCAAAATGGAGGTCTTTTTTCAATTTTTTAACCGTAATGGTTGTACCCTGAGTGAAAACCTGTTTGAGTATCATTTCTGAAATTGGATCTTCCAATGATTTTTGAATTTCTCTTCGCAAGAGACGAACGCCATATTTTGGATCATATCCGTTCTTCGCCAGGAGTTTCTTCGCCGTTTTGGTTAATTTAAGACTTAATCCCAGTTTGGCCAGGTTTTGGATCAGGTCAGATAACTGCAGGTCAATGATATCATAAACATTCTGTTCAGAGAGAGAATGAAATACAATGAATTCATCAATCCGGTTCATGAGTTCCGGTGAAAAAAGATCCTGAACATCGTTCATAATACGCTCTTTCATTTTTTGATAATTCTCTTCTGTTTTTGTTCCACCAAAGCCATATCCACTGGTCTTCAGATCCTTTGTTCCCAGATTAGATGTCATGATCACAATAGAATTTCGGAAATCAACTTTTCGTCCAAGTCCATCTGTCAATACACCTTCATCGAATACCTGAAGTAATACATTGTATATATCCTGATGGGCTTTTTCAATTTCATCCAACAAAACAACAGAGTATGGATTGCGTCGAACCTTTTCAGTGAGTTCGCCACCTTCCTCATATCCAACGTAGCCGGGGGGCGCACCGATTAATCTTGAAATGGAAAATCGTTCCGTGAATTCAGACATATCCAATTTCACCAATGCCTGGTTATGTGGAAATAAGTATTTCGCCAATGCTTTAGCCAACTCTGTTTTTCCAACACCGGTTGGTCCAAGAAAAAGGAAAACACCGATGGGCCGGCTTGGATTTTTCAACCCAGTTCTGGCTCTGCGAATCGCCTTGGTTAAACTCACAATGGCTTCTTCCTGGCCAATAATATAATTACTCAATTCATGATTCAGGTGCAGCAATCGCTGACTTTCAGATTCCGCTACCTTTGATAATGGAATGCCTGTCATAAGAGAAACCACATCTGCAATATGTTCAGAATTGATCTGGACAGATGTTTTTTCTTCCTCCTGCCATTGTTTTTGAGCAAGTCCCAATCGGTGGAGCAATTTCCTTTCCTGATCTCTCAAAACCGCTGCTTCTTCAAATAACTGGTCAGACACTTTTGTTTCTTTTTGGTCTCTCACTTTTTGGAGGGCATCTTCGATCTCTAAAATACTTTTGGGTACTTCAAGATTGTACATGTGCGCCCGGGCACCTGCTTCATCCATGATATCAATGGCCTTATCCGGCAGGAATTTGTCCGAAATATAGCGGTCCGATAAATGGACACAGGCTTCAATGGCATTATCGGTATAACTCACTTTATGATGCTCGGCATACTTTTCTTTTAGACCATGAAGAATTTCCATGGATTCTTCGATCGTGGGTGGAAAAACGGTAATCTTCTGGAATCGTCGATCCAGGGCACCATCTTTTTCGATATATTTTCGATATTCATCCAGTGTGGTTGCACCGATGCAATGGATATCTCCCCGAGCCAGGGACGGTTTGAACATATTGGAGGCATCCAACGAGCCAGAAGCACCACCGGCACCAACCAGGGTATGAATCTCATCAATAAAGATGATCACATTCTCACTCATTTCCAATTCCATCATGACACTTTTGAGACGCTCTTCGAACTGTCCCCGATATTTTGTCCCGGCAACAATTGCAGCTAGGTCCAAGGATAAGATTCGTTGATTGTGCAGAATTCTGGGAACCGTTTTCCGGATAATCATTTGAGCCAATCCTTCGATAATGGCCGTTTTCCCAACGCCGGGTTCGCCAATCAAAACAGGATTATTTTTCTTCCGCCGGGTCAAAATTTGCGCAACACGTTCAATTTCACTCTCCCGACCGATCACAGGATCCAATTTCCCTTTTTTCGCCAGTTGGGTTATGTCACGGGAAAAATGATCCAAGGTTGGTGTTTTGCTTTTTGATGAGGGCTCGGAAGACCTGGGTGGATTCAGTTCGGGCTCTTCACCTGTAGTTTGGATCAAGTCGCCAACTGTGTCATAATCCAACGAAAACGACTTCAGGATCTCATAGGCGATCCCTTCTTTTTCACGGAGCATGGACAAGAGTAAATGTTCATCATCCGCCATGGTCTCTCCACGGGACGATGCTTCGCTGAAGGCATTTCTCAGGATACGTTCAGCTCGACGCGTCAGGGGTAAATGTCCCAAGGTCATGGTGCCGCCGGATGTTTTGATCATATCCTCGATCATGGCTACCATTTCATTTGGATCAATATCGTATACATCCAAAACCTTTTTACCCAATCCGGAGTTTTCCTTGAGCAATCCGAGAAGCAAATGCTCGGAGCCCACATAACTGTGACCCAGACGAATAGCTTCTTCCTTGGATTGTTTAATAATGAGTTGAACGCGCTTTGAAAAATTTTCTTTCATGTAACGGTTAGGCTTTTTCGGTTAGGGATCCGTTTTCAAGGTTGAATTGTTTGTGGCCGATTCGCGCCACCTGCGGATTGTGCGTTGTGAGTACGATCGCCTGATGAAAATCTTTATTGATTTCACTGAGAAGGTCAATAAGTTTATTCGCATTTTTTTCATCCAAATTACCTGTGGGTTCATCGGCCAAAATTAACTTAGGTTGATTCATCAACGCACGGGCCACCGCCACACGGGATCTTTCGCCACCAGACAACTGGCTCGGAAAATGATCTTTTCTGTCTGATAATCCCATTTTTTCAATTAAGTCCAATGCATGGTTTTTGCTATCTTCTTTCCCATTTATCCATGTTGGCATTAATATATTTTCGATTGCCGTAAATTCCGGTAATAAATGATGAAACTGGAAAACAAAACCAATGTCGCCGTTTCGAATGGCTGCTAATTCATTTTCTTCCATAGTATGGACTCGTTTACCACCGAGAATCAATTCCCCGGAATCGGGATGATCTAGTGTGCCGAGAATATTCAGTGCTGTGGATTTCCCCGAACCCGATTGCCCCATAATGGTAATGATTTCTCCCACTTCCACGTCTAAGGAAAAATCCTGAAGAACAGAAAGTTGGGTTTTCCCATTGGAGTAGGATTTACAAATGTTTTTTGCCTGAAGAATCATTTCGCCCATTGGAGCCCGTCCTTGATCTTTGTGTGAGCCAATTTTCGTCCTGAAATGAATGAAGCCGTAAAAATGAACATGAATGAGATTAAAATCACGATGAATAAATCTTTTGGAAAAAGTACCATGGGCAGGGCGTCAATAAAATAGATATCTGATGGAATTGGGATCCACCCGAATTGGTTTTGCAGGAGCACGAGAATGATGCCCAGTGCAAATCCGTAGATAGCGCCTTTCCCGGCTCGGTTCATGCCCATTTGAATCATGATCTTTTGAATTGATTTGGTTGGCGCTCCCATGACCTTCAAGATCCCTACTTCTTTCATTTTCTGGATCGAGATAAGGGCTAACGCCGCCGCCAGGTTAAACGCTGCCACAAGAAAGATCAGACTCAAGATGACGATAGTTCCTAATCGTTCCATTTTCATGGCATCTACTAAGGATCGGTTCAAGTCTTCCCAGGAATGAATGGTGACGGACTCCCCAAAATATTGCACCAGTTTGGATCTTAAAGATGAAACATCAACATGGGGCGAAACGCGAATGTCGATTCCGTCTAAACCAGATTTTCGCTTAAACAATTTTTTTCCATCTTGCAGGGACAAAAATACAAACCGATCATCATAATCCAGAACTCTCGTGGAAAAAATACCACTAATGATCATTCTCATTTTCGGAGGTAAACCAAATCCAAAGGATTGATCAATGGGACTATAAACCATGATCTCATCACCAACATCCTTTCCCAATCGATAAGCCAGATCCTGGCCCACTGCCACTTCTCCAATGGTTGGAGATAGTCCGCGAAGTGGTAAATTGTAAAATATTGTCATTTTTTTCACATCCACAGCTTTGAGTGAAACCACCCTTTGGTCATTTCCCTCTCCGATTACCCCCCGGCGTTCTATAAACGGCATTACCGTTTCAATTCCATCCAATTCAGAAATATCATTTTCAGAAACTTGACCCATAACGCGAAGGTCACCTTCAAATCCTTTTAATTTATTGTGAACCAACGTTTCAAAGCCATTCATTACCGACAAAGAAACAATCATGGCAAAACAACCCACACCCATCCCGATCATGGAAAATAACCCGGAGAACCATCCCTGCCGTCGGGAGGATTCAGAAAACCGCTTTGAGACTTTTTTCTCCCAACTCATTCGTAACGCAACGCTTCCGCAGGATTAAGGGTAGTGACAGATTTAGTAGGCCACCAGGAGGCCGCCAGACAAAAAATGAAGGTAATGACCAAAATCAGCCCGAACACCGGGAAATCAAATGAGAACGGGATTTGATCCATAAAATAAATTTCTGCTGGAATTTTCAGAAGCTCGAATTTCAATTGGATCAGAATGATTGCCATGGAAAATAATCCACCAATGATTCCACCCATAAGACCAATAAATCCGCCCTGGATCATGAAAATTCGCTTCAGCTCGGACCTACGAGTGCCTTGCGCCATGAGAATCCCAATTTGCCCGGATTTTTCCAGTATGATCATGGCAATGGCTGCGATGATGTTTACAATGCCAACCAGGGCAATGAGCCCAAACATGATATAGGCGGGCCAGCGTTGGAGAGCGATCCATTCGAACAACAAACTGTGGCGGTCCCGCCACGTTTCAAAAAAGTAGGGATAAGATATTTTATTTCGAATGGCCGAAATATCATCATTCACGATCAATCCAGACACAGAATTATTTTCAAATCCAAACAAGTCCCTGGCATCATCCAATTGAATATATGCTAGTGTTTTATCATATTCCTGGAGCCCGGAATGAAAGATATATTTTACAACAACCGGCTTAATTCGACGTGAAAAAGCGGAAGATGATGCGGAAGAAAAAACCTGAAGATAAACTTTATCTCCTTTTTGGATTTCCAGCTCGTTGGCCAATCCATGGCCCAAAACGATTTCTCCGGGATTTATTCCTTTATTTTGGTCACCAGAAATGGCTTTGGGAAGCCTTTCCACCCCTTCTATCAAAACACCATCAGCATGGGTGCCCGCACGCACCATACAAACACCCCGGACAAAAGGAGAAAAGGAGCCAGAATTCGATTGAATCAATGAATCAAGTTTTGGGTTGGACAGATCCAGTTGATTCCCAAGCATGTGCTGAATCCTGCCCTGACCTTCAAAAGATGAAAGTTTTTCTGAAATGACCTCCTGGAATCCATGGATGATACTGGCCGTGAGCATCAAAGCTGTAATCCCGATGGAAAGTCCGCCAATGGCTAGCCAACTGGCCGTGGAGGAAAAACTGCCTTTATTGGGAGAAAATAAGTAACGAAGAGCCAGCCGAAGGCTAAAGGTCATGATGTTTAATTTTCCGGCCTCAAGGCTGGGAAGAGGATCACATCTCTGATCCAGCGATTTCCCGTGAGCAACATGGTGAGCCGGTCAATGCCGATCCCCACACCACCCGTTGGCGGCATGCCGCATTCCATGGCTTGAATAAAACTCTCATCCACTGGTTGCGCTTCTTCATCTCCCTTTTCCTTAAGAGCGGCCTGGGCTTCCAATCGTTCCCGCTGATCCACAGGATCATTCAATTCTGAAAATGAATTGGCAAATTCTGCCCCACCAATGAAAAGTTCATACCGTTCAACCAGATTCGGATCACCATTCCGGTGAGCTTTTGCAAGGGGTGAGATCGCCTTGGGATAATCAATAATGAAAGTGGGCTGAATCAAGTTTGGTTCCGCCAGTTTGTTCATGAGTTCATCCAGCATTTGACCGTAGTTCCAGGTTCCGTCCACATCAATATTGTTTTCTTTACAGACGGCTTGAATCTCATCATCCGTCACATTACCCAGATCATAGCCTGTAGCATCTTTTAATAATTTCAGCATAGGAACCCGTGCAAACGGTTTGGAGAGGTCAATATCCATACCGCCCCAATCCACCTGGAGTGCACCCACTTTTATTGCTGCTTCCCGTACCATTTTTTCTACCAGATCCATGCAATCTTCATAATCAGCATAAGCCCAGTAGAATTCCAACATGGTGAATTCCGGGTTATGGTTTCGATCCATGCCTTCATTCCGGAAATCTTTCGAAAGTTCATACACCTGGTCGATCCCGCCAATGATGAGCCTTTTTAAATATAATTCATCCGCAATGCGAAGATACAGTGTTTGGTCCAACGTATTGTGATACGTTGTAAATGGGCGCGCATTGGCACCACCATAAAGTGGCTGAAGTACTGGCGTTTCCACTTCCAGAAATCCCCGATCATCCAGGAAATTCCGAATTGTTTTAATAATAGTGGCGCGCTTTACAAACGTATCTTTCACTTCAGGATTCAAGATCAAATCCAAATGACGGTTTCGGTACCGCTGTTCCTTGTTTGTAAAAGCATCAAACACTTCACCATCTTTTTCTTTCACTACTGGAAGTGGACGAATACTTTTTGCTAAAATGGTTATGGCTTCGGTATGAACAGAAATTTCGCCGGTTTTGGTTGTAAATACATAACCTTCCACACCCACATAATCGCCAATATCCAGTAATTTGAAATGGGAATACGATTCCTCCCCCACATCATCCTGGCGAATAAAAAACTGGATCCGTCCTTCCGTATCCATGATCTGTGCAAAGGATGCTTTCCCCATCTTGCGGATCGCCATAACCCGACCAGCCACTTTGACATTTTTCCCTTCCAATTCATTATAATTGGATTTAATAGATTCACTCTTATGAGTCGGCTCATATTTAGTTGGATATGGATTTACCCCATCTTCTCTGAGTTTATTCAGTTTTTCCAATCTGAAATCAATGATCTGCTGCAAACTTTTATGTTCGTCTGACATGTTTATTCCTTTACGGCTTCTTTTTTAGTGCCAATTGCGCTTAATAAATATGCTTTAATAAATGGATTCAACTCACCATCCATTACGGCTTGGGTGTTTCCATTTTCTTCTTTGGTACGATGATCTTTCACCATTTGATAAGGATGGAATACATAGGACCGAATTTGACTCCCAAAACCAATATCCATTTTCTGGTCTTCCAGTTCCTTATTCTTTTCTTTCTCTTTTTCTAATTCAATTTTATAGAGCCGGGCTTTCAAAATTTTCATGGCTTGGCTTTTATTTTTATGCTGGGATCGTTCATTTTGGCATTGGGCCACAACCCCAGTGGGAATATGGGTAATTCGAACGGCGGAATCTGTTTTATTCACATGCTGTCCGCCGGCACCACTAGCCCGATAGGTATCAATACGTAAATCCGTTGGATTGATGTCAATTTCAATATCTTCTTCCACGGCGGGATACACAAAAACAGATGCGAATGAAGTATGGCGCCGGCTGGCGGAATCAAAGGGAGAAATGCGCACCATGCGATGAACACCTGCCTCGGCTTTTGCCATCCCGAAAGCATATTCGCCCTTGATTTCAAACGTTACGTCCTTGATACCCGCTTCATCGCCGGGCTGAACATCTATCACTTCAATCTTATAATCTTCCTTCTCAGCCCAACGCGTGTACATGCGATACAGCATTTGCGCCCAGTCTTGGCTCTCGGTTCCGCCGGCGCCGGGATGAATCGAAATAATTGCATTTTGAATATCTTCCGGCTTTCCAAGGATGAGTTTCATTTCCACATCATCAATGATCTTCTGGTATTGTCTGAGTTCTTTTTCAACTTCATCCAACCCCGTTTCGCCTTCTTCCACAAATTCGAATAAAACCTCCATATCATCATGGCGCCTTGTCAAGTCGGTCCATAATTCAATTTCTTTTTCGATTCGGGAGATTCTTTTCAGGATCGCTGTTGCGCCCTGGCTGTCGTTCCAGAAATCCGGATCAACAGATTGCACTCGGAGAGATTCTAAGGTTTTTGACCTGGATTCAAGGTCAAAGGTACCTCCGTATTTCGGTATCCTTGGTTTCTGCGGCGACGAATTGCTCTTTTAGATCGCTCAATTCCATCAGAAAATTTACGGTGTAAATGTGTCCTATTTAAACGGGAAAAGATGGGAAATACATAAATCAACATACCATTTCCAAAATGCTGAATAAATTCATCAAATTTCCCAAAACGAAGAATAAATCCTGCCCGGGTTCAATCCAAAACCAATATTGGCTATTTTATTCAATTATAATGTGTCACGAGCATCTTACCAGTGCACTATCCATGCCCTACCTGCTCGGGCACAACCCACGACCAAGGGTGGTCATGGCACATTATATTAAATATTGAAGTTGAAGTGGCACGAGAATTCTTCTCGTGTAGGTAATTCCCACGACCAGGATGGTCGTAACACTTATATTAATCGCCAGAGGAAATAAAGAGACGTTCGTTCAAATAACGGCGCAATTTCATTTCATCTATTTCGAGATGAGTGAACCGACCGTTTTCAGCTGTAGAAATGGTTCCTCGTTCTTCCGATACCACCACAACGATCGCATCAGATTCTTCTGTGATTCCCAATGCAGCGCGATGTCGCGTTCCCATCTCCGGTAATATCATCTGGCTTTCTGTCAGGGGTAAAATACAGCCCGCTGCTTCCAATAATGTATTTTGCAATATGACGGCCCCGTCATGCATGGGTGAACCGGGATTAAAAATGGACATAAGTAAGGGTGTTGAAACTTCCGCTTTTAAAGGTGTTCCTGCTTCCTTGTAGGACCGTAATCCTGTTTCACGCTGAATCACAATGAGTGCACCCCACTTTTTTTCTGCCAAGATTAAAGATGCCTCAACCACCGCTTCCAATGATCGGGAGGTCCCCATCATGAAAATGCGTTGGAAAAATCGAGTTTGTCCCACATAAATGAGCAATCGCCGGATTTCCGGTTGGAATAAGATCACAAATGCCACAACCCAAACTGTCTGGAATTGGTTCACCAACCAGGACATGGCGCTCAATCCTAACGAATTGAATAAAAAGGATGAGATCAATAGAATGACCAATCCAATGAGCATTTGCCCGGCGCGAGTCTCACGGAAATACTGGTAAACTTTTACAAATATCCACGTGACCAGAATAATATCGATCAAATCGATCAGGGTCAATGTCAGGAATCCAAATTTGAAAAGTGTCATGCGGCTGTCCTGATCTTTTCGGTGATGGTGACCACACGTTTCATTTCTTTCACATCATGAACACGAACAATTCTCGCGCCATTCAAAATACATGCGGAGACTGCCGCGGCGGTTCCTTCAATGCGATCATTTGGGGGTAAATCTAATATTGTGCCTATAAATGCTTTCCGGCTGGGGCCTATAAGTACTGGATAACCCAAATCACAAAATTCCTTCAATTTTTGAATGAGTACAAAATTATGGGCGATTGTTTTCCCAAACCCAATACCTGGATCCAAAATAATCTTTTCACTGGAGACATCGGCAGATTTTGCCACATTGATCTGAGTTAAGAAAAATGAACTGATTTCACCTATAAGATCAGCGTAAGCCGGATCATTTTGCATATTCTTTGGTGTACCTTTCATATGCATCAATATTACCGGTACGTCCAATTCAGCTACAACTACGGGCATGCGTTCGTCCAAGGTGAATCCACTAATATCATTTACAATATCAGCGCCTGCTTCAACGGCTAGTTTTGCAACGACTGATTTTGTAGTATCAATCGAAATGAGGACAACCGAATCTTTTTCCCGGATCGATTTAATGACGGGAAGGATGCGGTTCACTTCATCATCAACATAAAGCGGTGCCGCACCGGGACGAGTGGATTCACCGCCAATATCCAGAATGTCAGCTCCATCATTGATTAGCGACATGGCGTGATTTACAGCGGAATCCGTTGAAAAATATTGTCCGCCATCGCTGAAAGAATCTGGCGTTACATTTACGATTCCCATCACCAAAGTTTCCCGGTTCTGGTTTAGACACCAGTCCTGAAATGTGTGGCGTGTTATTTTCTGGCTCAAATCAGGATTTTACAGCAGTCAGTTTTTCTGTCTTTTGTCCCTGTTCCCCTGATTTCCGGGATTTAGGCTTCTGCTGTTGCTGTTTATTGGGTTGGCCAGATTTTATTGTGGATTGAGACTGTTTATTTTGGGATTTGGGACGGCGTTTCCGCTTTCTTTTGGGTTTTTCCTGACCATTTAAAGGCCTGGTAAGTTTTTCACCTTTTAGGATTTTTTCAAGGTCTTGCGAATCGATTGTTTCGTATTTCAACAATTCTCGAGCCAAACAATGAAGGATTTCAAGATTCTTTTGCAATAACTCGTCTGCCATTCGTTGGGAATCCCGAACGATTCGGGAAATTTCTTCATCGATCATCCGGGCTGTCCCTTCACTGTAATCCCGATGAGATTGGATTTCCCGTCCCAAAAAGATTTCTTCATTTTTCTTTCCGAAGGTCATGGGACCCAACAAATCACTCATGCCCCATTCCGTCACCATTTTCCGGGCAATCTCTGTTGCTTGTTCAAGATCGTTTCCTGCACCTGTTGTCATTTGATTAAAGATCAACATTTCAGCGCTTCTTCCGCCCATGAGAATGGCCAGACGGCCTTCCACATAATTTCGGGTATAGCCGTGTTTTTCATCGATGGGGAGTTGCATAGTTACCCCCAGTGCACGACCTCGAGGGATGATGGTAATTTTATGAACAGGGTCAGCCCCTTTTGTTTTGATAGCCACCATCGCATGTCCCGCTTCGTGATAGGCAGTCACTTTTTTTTCTTCGTCAGTCAGGATCATACTCTTCCGCTGAACACCCATCATAACCTTATCTTTCGCTTCTTCGAAATCATCCATATCGACAGACTTTTTTCGCTTTCGCGCTGCAAGCAATGCTGCCTCATTCACCATATTTGCAAGATCTGCACCCACCATTCCGGGCGTCCCTTTTGCAATAGATTTAAGATCAACTTTACTCTGATTCATGACCACTTTTTTGGTATGAACTTTCAGGATGCCCAACCGTCCCACGTAATCGGGCACATCCACCATGATTTGGCGATCAAAACGACCCGGTCGAAGCAATGCCGGGTCCAATATATCCGGACGGTTTGTTGCAGAGATTACAATCACATTTTGGGAATTGTCGAATCCATCCATTTCAACGAGTAGCGCATTTAATGTTTGTTCACGCTCATCGTGTCCACCACCGATTCCAGCACCACGATGCCGGCCCACAGCATCCATTTCGTCTATAAAAATGATACAAGGTGAACTCTTTTTTGCCTGTTCAAAAAGATCACGGACACGGGAGGCACCCACCCCGACAAACATTTCAACAAAATCTGCCCCGCTCAAACTATAAAATGGGACAGCTGCTTCCCCTGCAACAGCACGGGCTAATAGGGTTTTACCGGTTCCGGGAGGGCCAACAAGCAAAGCACCCCTTGGTACTTTAGCACCTAATTTCTGAAATCGTTTGGGGTTCTTTAAAAAATCAATAACTTCCTTGAGTTCTTCTTTCGCTTCTTCGCAGCCAGCCACATCCTTGAATGTGACACGGGGCTGATCCGACGTCCACAGTGATGCACGGCTTTTCCCGAATTTGAAAATACCGCCCATACCGCCGGCACCACCTTGCATCCTGCGTATCATAAAAAACCAGAATCCAATCAACAAAACCCAGGGGAGCATATTGAGTAAATAGCCCGTCCAATCAATCGTTTTTTCCTTAAAGGTGTATTCTATCCCGGCAGCATCCCATTCTTCGGTGTCTTCCCGTTCGATAAAAGGAAGTGTCAATTTAAAATGAGTGATCTCATTCAGTGGGCCAATCGGAGATTCAAGCGTTTGGGGTTCCTTGAATTCACCATGGAATACATCGTCCATGATAACGCCTTTATGGATCTCACCATTGGCGAGATATTCACGGTATTCCGTGTATTCAATTTCGATCTCTTTTCTACCAGTTTCGGTTAATAATCCGAAAATGTAGATGGCTCCGAAAATAATCATGAGCCAGACGAGGCTGGTTTTACCTGCTCGCATCCAATTAAACTGATCCGGTTGTTTTTTGGGATTCGGTTTTCTTGAATCTTGTTTTGGCTTGTTTTTTTTATTTTTCATTTAAGTTTTCCCTTAGCGAATTATTTGACGAGGTCACCCTCCAATCGATAAACGCCGTTTAAATGTCTTAATTTTTGATTAAAATCCAACCCGTATCCTACGACAAATTCCGGTGGAATTTCAAATCCTATGAAATCAATCGTGAAATCAATTTTTGCCACTTCGTGTTTTATCAGAAACGTTGCTATGGATATGGATTTGGGTGCTGCGCTACCGATTCTTTCCATTAAAAATCGGATCGTATGCCCGGAATCAATAATGTCTTCAACCAGGACCACATGGCGATCCGTCACTTCGGCTGAAATATCCTTAATGAGCCGGATGGTACCGGATGATTTTTTTCCCACATAACTCCGTACCTTGATAAAATCCATTTCGCAATCAATGGAAATGGCCCGAAGCAGATCTGCCATGAACATAAAGCTGCCATTTAAAACTCCAATAAAAATTGGATCCTTCCCGGCAAATTTCCCGGAGATCTCCTGCCCCATTTCTGAGACTCGTTTTTGGATCTCTTCCGGAGATATCATAAGTGCCATCTTTGACTCTGATGCATTCATGATGGTATATGGTTGCGTTTAAGGATGGCTGTTTCTTTTGTTTTTTCGGTGAGTTTGACCCAGTCAGCAATGCGTCGTCCGCACACCCAGATAATTTCACCATTGGCTGTAATCACAGCTTGAGATTTCTTGGCAAATCGATCGACTTTTTCATTGATCAGGAAATCACTGATCTTTTGGTGTCCTTCCATTCCCAACGGTTGAAAGGAATCGCCATTTGTCCAGGATCGGATCTCCAATTTCTGATCTTTCAAAAGAGACCAATCTACTTGTTCACGGTTTTGAGTTGAATCAAGATTGGATTGTCCTTCCAAAAACAATTCATACCGATACTGATTAAAATCAACGGGATGATCCGGCAGGAGTTCCACGGGATTTATTTTAGTTTGAGTTGTCATTTCTTTTCCCAGGATAGATTTTCGATCCCGTAGCAATCTCCACCCGTTTGGTAAAATATGCTTATTTCCAATTTCATCTTTTTGAAAAAAAGATTTCAACTGCTCAATTTGATGTTTGGACCAAAGTTCATGATAAGAGGCATCCAACAAAAGTTGCACCAATCTCACTTTCGTCATATTTGGCATGTTTTCAATTCCATTTAGTGGAATCTCAAACTGATTGACAGATCGATTGACTTTGGGGATGATCAATTCGAAAATGAAATGATCCAATGCTTCCATCCATTCGGAGAAATGTTCAACAGAACCCTGAATTCCAGAGATGAGCGATTGGACTTCATTTTCCCACGGTTTTACAACCGTATGTCGAATAAAATTCCGTGGAATGGATAGATCTGAATTGGTAGCATCTTCATGAAAAGGAATTTCATTTCTTTTCACAAAATCGATTAATTCCTTTTTGGTGAATCCCAGCAACGGGCGCAACACCTTTCCATTCTGTTTCCCGATGCCGCAAAGGCCGGAAATACCAGACTGACGGGACAGATTCATCAAAACAGTTTCTACCTGGTCATTCCCATGGTGTGCTGTCATGATCCACTTTGAATTTGTATGTTCCACAATTTGATTCAGAAAATCATATCGTTTTGTCCGTGCCCATTTTTCCACACTTTCACCTTTTTCTATAGTCATTGGATCAAGAGAGTGTGAATAACATGAAATGCCAAAATGATCACTCAAATTACGAACTAATATTTCGTCTTTATCAGAATCCGGGCGGAGGTTGTGATTTACATGGGCAACGAATAATTCAAATTCATCAATGGTATCCAATGATAAAAGAAGTGCCATGGAATCCATTCCGCCAGAAACGGCAACAACGATCCCGTCCCTTTTCTTTAAATCAGAAAAGGTTGCCAATTCGTTTTTGAATTTTTCTAAGAACGGATCGGATTGAATCAATTTTTTATCGAATGTTCGTAATGCACTCATTATCAAGAATTTACCCGCTTTAATAATGGAATCAAAAATGGGTTTTTCAACATTTCATTTTTAAGTGTCGTGTGCAGTCCGTGTCCGGGATGAAGAATATAATCACCGGGAATTTCTTTCATAGCTTTCACCAAACTCTCACATAAGGTGTTCCAATCCCCGCCCGGTAAGTCCGTTCGTCCAACGGAGCCGGCAAATATCGTATCACCGGTGAACACATGATCATTGATTACCAAACAGGTCCCGCCCGGTGTGTGTCCCGGTGTTTCAACACATTGGATCAAAAAGTCACCCACTTTCAATTCACCCGTGTTTAACCAATGATCAACCGTTGGAGTTACCTTCGGTGTCATACCAAAAAAAGCACAATCTCTTTCGTAGCCATCCAAGACCGATTTTTCATTTGGGTGCAAATAAAATGGGATTCCGTACTTTTCTTTTAAATCAGAAACACCACCGATATGATCTAAATGTGCATGGGTATTTACCACAGCAATTGGATGGAGGCCCTTTCCTAATATCGTTTCAATAATCAATTCTGGGTCATCACCGGGATCGATCACAAGGCAAGATGGCGAACCATCCTGCCAGATGACATAACTGTTTTCCTGGAACGGGCCGGTAACGATCCGCTCAACGTTTAGGCTCAAATGATATTAAAGAACAAGTGCGACAGGCACTGGATCTTGTCCTTATAAGAATGGGGATAAAGCAGCCATTCTGCCGCAGAGATCGAACTCAAGATCGAGTTGCCATCCTGTGGCGTGAAGCAGAAACCGGTGATCTCATGGTCATTCCGAACATTCAAGGATTGTTCAACCACTACGGTCTGATTCATGATCCGGCCATAATGCCCATGATCCCGTCCAAACGAAAAAACCGTGCTGGTCATATCCTTGGTTGTCATGGCCACATGGTCATTATTATGCAATCTTTCCTTGACCGACGCCAGTGTTGTGGGCTCCTTCACTTTCAGGTTGAACCACAGGACATGCATGTACTGGCTGTTCACTTTCATAGCAGATGAGAACAAATTCAGATCCATGCCCAAGGTTGCGAACAAGCCAGCTGCATCAGCAGCGTGGTGTGATCCATATTTATCATCACCATGGGTGCCCACTTGAGGTGCAGGGATGAAATTCCCAACCTGGCTCAAATCATTGGCACGGCGGACACAAACATATTTCCCTTCAACGAGATTATCGGGGTCAGCGCCAACGGCCAATGTATTTGTGAGACAGGATACATTATGTGTGTTACAGGACACCACCTGAATGAACTTATCTGACGCATTCAAAGCACGATCATTTATGCCGCGAGCATATTTCTTTCCGAATCCATCTTCACTGCCCTGGGCAAGAAAACCCTTAACTGTATCCGAGAATTTCTCATAGTATTTTGCTTTGTTGGCATGGCCGATTCCTTTTGGGGTACAGTCAATCACAACCGAAGCACGTTTGATCGATTCTTCTGTTTCAAAGTCAGGATCCATTCCAAGTTTTTTGAATCCCTGTTCTTTACCTTCGTCCACAGATAGACGTGCACCGCGGCCCAGCAGATCTGTGACTGTAGACCGATCCCGGCGAAGGGCCGAGTTTTTGTGAAAGGTTACTTCATCGATCCCCAATTGATCTCTATAATCACTCAGCAGACCGATGAGCGGTTCACCAATCGTTCCCGTACCTACAACGTGAACAATTTTGCGTTCCATGTTTATTAACTCCTTTTTAAAATTTTCTGTTGTTGCAGTTGATAAAAAAACCATCCAGCGATAGCGCCATAAACCAAGACAACAACTGTAATTAGATATTCCATGATCTAACTCGCGTCCTTCATGGATAAAATGTTTGTCCGAAAACGAACCATCAGGCTGGATAACACCAGCAATGAAATAAACGAAAAAATCACCAGATAGGTTGGCAGTGGATTTACACTATCAAAATATTGTCCAACCTGTGGATGGGACTGCATTTCAGGGAGCCAGAATTTCACCGATAAAAAGATCAATGGTACATCCAAAAATGCTAAAATACCAACTACGGCTGCATATCGTGAAACCTGTTCCGGATTGCCCCCAAATTGCCGTAACATGAAATAACCGAGGAAGATCAGAAAAAGTACAAGACTCGTGGTGAGGCGTGGTTCCCAAGGCCAAAAAAGCCCCCAGGCTGGTTTGGCCCATATGGGGCCCGTGGTCAGGACGAGGAACATAAAAAGAGTGCCCACTTCTGCGCACGCCAATCCACGATGATCCCATTCGATTGATTTCTTCGTTAGGAAAAAAATCCCGCACACCATCACCGCGAAATACAAAAGAAACGCAGACCAGGCAACCGGGACATGGATATAGAATATATTGCCAAAAACACCCTGTGCCAAATTCGGCGGATCCAAGGTGAGAACAATAAAAATATTGATCGTAGCAAGTGCTGCTGCGACTGCTGCATGAATTAAATTATTTCGATAATTAAAAAAGGACACTATTCTTCAACGATCCGGTTAAAAACCAGGTATCCAAAGAGCCCGAAAACTACAAAGAAAGAACAAAGAATGAGTAACCAAAAATTCCAGTCTGCCAAGGGTTTTTTATCAAACAGAAATCCGGTGCATTTTGTAGCTGCGATAGCTACAGGAGATGCGGATGGAAAAAGCAATATGGGAATCAAAACATCACGCAATCCTGCCTGCAGTGTGATTCCGGAAATCAGACACCCCACAGAAACGATGGCTCCTGTTCCTAAAAAAAGGATCAATGCCAATTGAAAAAATGAAAAGTTGGCCGGCAGATTCAGAAAAATGAAAAATGGAACAATGAAAAGGAGTTCTGACATGAGAACAAAAATCAGTGCTGAAAAAACTTTAGCAATATAAACAGTTCCACGATCCACCGGTGCCGATGTCCAACTCCACATGGCATGTTCTTCCCGCTCCAACGAGAAAAGGCGATTCAGCCCCAGAACAGAAGTAAACAAGATCACCACCCAAAGGAGTCCCGAAGCAAATGCATGAATTAACCCCGGTGCCACCTGGAATGCCAAGGCAAAGATCAGCGTAATGGATAATCCAAAAATGAACATGGATGTAATAATCTCTTTCGACCGCCATTCAATTTTCAGGTCTTTTAAAATCAGATGGATCAACATGGTATCAGTTTAATTCAATGATTCGATCCGTTTTGGATGATAACCAATCAGGTTCATGGGAAACGATGAGCATTGTTTTTCCCCCGCCTCTCCATTCTGTATATAAGGATTCAAAAAGTTGGATTCCCTCTGCATCCAATCCAGCCAAGGGTTCATCTAATAATAAAATATCGGGATTAAGGATTAGGGCCGTGGCCAGTTTGAGCCGCTGGAGCATTCCCTGTGAATAAAATTTTACCAATTTATTTTCCGTATCATGCAACCCAACTTTGTTCACTATATTTATAATTGAAAAATCATTTTTTTCATAAAGCCCGGCAATAAA
>DQOT01000080.1 GCA_015658495.1 Fidelibacterota bacterium
AAGATTTTAACGGACTAAAAAGTATTCCATACGAAAAGCGAGATGCCTGCCCCACAGAAAAATCATATTGCGTGATGGTGGTAGAATCCGCTGCCAGGGCATCATCTGCCTGCAAGACATGAACGCCTATCTCTTGGGAAAGATCACTCCCAGATAACATTTCTACATTTAATCCCAATTGAACTTTTGCAAGTGGGCGTAAAGCAATGTTGAAGTTGGTGGATTGGATAAATCCCTTCATACGAAAAATATGATATCCGGCAACTGGGTCACGATTGTAGACACCGGATCCTAAACTGGCGCGAACCTCTTCCTGGTAATCATAACGGAAGTCCCAGGTAGGAGACTGTGAAACGGATAGGGATACGGGCAATTTCAGCCATTTTGTAATATCAGTACCAATACTCCAGGGGACAGAATAAAAAACCGGTCTATTAACTACATATGCGTTTTGTGTTACTACATCATCGAACATATCAATTACAGGAAAGGATCGGGTTTCTCTGGTAGCTCTCGCTTCCAAATCTAAAGAAATGCGAAATAAATAACCGAAATCTCCAAAGGCTGGTTGTAATCGGGTATTATTTATCCCTGTACCACCCATAGCCAAAGAACGTGCATCTACAGGTAGGGAGCCAACTGGCAAAACAGGTGAAAAATAATGTTGAGCGTAAATTGCTGATAAAAACAGGAAAATGGCTGGGAAAAATTTCAAGAATCTTGATTTGTATCGATCTTTAAAATGCATAATCCACCTGTAAACGAATGTCCATCGTATTTCTCTGCCCTGTGATTGTTTTCCAGTTTAAACGCTGATCAGGATACGCGTTTATGGGGTCACTGGGTTCGAAAGCATAATTGGTAATAGGATTTGCTGTATCCATTGTCCATTTTAGCCGGACTGCCCAGTGTTCATCCAACCTGGTAAAAACGGAGATCCAATATCGCAATGCATCCGACGGACTATCAAAAACCCGAAAATCCGTATCCTCAAAATTCCAGATGAATCCATTGTAAAGGAGAGTTTGGCCCATTATTCTAAATCGCTCATTAAAATTGTGTGTTACCTTAAAACCTATACCCTCGCTTCCTGTTCCGGCACTGCCAACCATGGATGGACTTTCACCACCGGTTTCCAAATCAAGAGTCAAGCGACGACGGCTGGTAAAATCCACCCAGGATCGAATCCAGATCAATTCGAGTTGGTCATATCTTGACAAGCGAATCTGGGATCGCAGAATTGTTTCCTGCGAAAAAAACGCGGAGGGATCCAATGCGTTCATTCCACCCCGTTTTTGCCACTTATGTCGCAGGTGAAACCGTACGTTGAATACTGGACGGTACTGGGCACGAACAACCGTCCGGTAATAACGAGCTTGATCTGCAACCCGGGTCCATGTATCAAAATCGGCTGTTAATACCAAAGCTCGATGCACCTGATATCGGCTGAATACATAAAATCCCCGTTCGGATTGGGGTTGCGCCTGTCCGGAATAAAGGAAACCGTAAATTGGATCTTCCAAGTAGAACGTGTCTTCAAAAATACTGCCTTTGTATCTTTGGTAATTAGAAAAAGACCGCTGGTACGGATTATCAAATTCAAGGTCATAATCGCGATAAACCATTAACAAATTCAAACTGTTGAATTGTACATATGCACTCATGACCCACGCTCGCGGATCGGTGACATCAACCGACAGATCACCATTCTTATCCAGGACACCATATTCACCCTGTAGGGCAATGTTGCGGATCACGGTAGAAAATTCAAGACCAGCAATTCGACGAAAAGACCTAGCTTTATCCCAGAAAGAGGATTCACCGGAAGATGAATACATGGCAGCAATTTCCGTATCTGCCGTATTCCCTATGGATGTGAGAAACTTCCCTTCATTGGCATCAGCGATAACAGTTGTGGCAATATCCGGCCTTAAAGGCCGGTCATATAAACTTTCATAGGCTGACAGACCAATGAAAGTTCCAGGTTTTAAAATAAACCGGGCATTGCCACCATACGTCATTTCCTCTACCGTATTCAGCATGGGCATTGCCAAGAGACCATTAAACCCCTGATCAGTTCGCGGATACAATGCGATCAATGTCGCCATAGAACTGTCAGCAATATTTAAAATGGCATCTCGATTATGACGAGAAATAAAGCCCATGAACTGTATAGATTTTGTCCCGGTTTGAAATGCTAAGCCACGCAACGCAAATTCTCTCGTTTGAGAAATATCCGGGAATACGCCATGGACACGTCGACTCCAGCTATAGCCTGAGCGTCGAGGAGAGAAAAAATCTGTGTTTTCAAACACCACACCTTGACCAATGGTAGC
>DQOT01000382.1 GCA_015658495.1 Fidelibacterota bacterium
CCAAATTCATTGATGGCCGTCACAAAAAAACAAGTTGAGATACCTTCTTCCAGTTCAAACTCATAGCTAATTGCTGTGACTTCTTCCACAAAAATACTGTCTTTATATACACGATACCCTGTAGCAGATGAAACAGAGGTCCAACTCAAGGTTCCATTGGTTCCGGAAACAGAAATTGAAAGTACTGGTGCTAATAATTCTTCATGGGTGATTATAGTTATGGGATCTGATTCAGAGCCATTTGTTCCCATAGAATCATAAGCTGAAATGGAATAAATATAAGTTGTGTTGTAAACCAATCCAGTATCAGTTAGGGTTAATTCTGTTCCATCCCAGATCTCCGTACCATCCCGTTTTATGATATATCCGGATGCATTTTCAACAGCGCTCCAAACCAGGATTATATTATTTTCATTGATGGATGCACTGAAGGACTCCGGGGCCCGTAATAAAGGAATACCACATTCTTCTTCTGATGAAGGGCCTTCGATCCCCACACTGTTTATAGCGGATATTTGATAACAAAATTCAAGGCCGCCAGCAACAGAATCATCATAGCTTTGGTTTGAAGTCTCTGCCAGGAAAACGCTGTCTCTATACACCTTAAACGTTGCAGCATTGTAAGGCGCATCCCAACTCAGGGAAATATTTTCTTCGGTGACGGATAAGGTAACATTTTCTATTTCTCCATAGTACTCATTTTGAACGGTTACAACTATCGGTTGTGCTGTTGTTACGTTGGCAGATAAATCGCTGGCAGTCATTTGAATCACATGTTCAGAACCATTCGCAAATACATAGGTGCCCCAATTATGGGTATAGGGAGAATCTGTCACCGTGGCGACCCATTCATCATCCACGAAAAATTTGACATCATTAATTCCCATGTTGTCTGCAGCAAAGCCAGAAATGAATACGGTATCGCTCACCGTTTGACCAGAAACTGGCGTCAGGATTGCCACCACCGGCGGTGTCGTGTCATTTCCAGGCGTGAAAACATTATTCACCAAAACAGCAATGGGAGAGACGTCTGTAGAATTTCCACCCAAATCTGTGACTGTGATAGAAATGACGTGTTCTTCATCTTCTGTAGCTGTTTCTGTATCCCAATCGTGTGTATATGGATCTTCCGTATCGGTTCCCACTGAATTGCCGTCAATAAAAAATTCCACTTGATCAATCCCTAAATTATCCGATACAGAAACCTGAATCACAATCAAACTATCCACGGTCTGACCCGCATAAGGATAAAGAATAAAACCTGTTGGAGGTATATTGTCTTCGTTATCTACGAAGACAGCAATGGGTTGTGTCTGGGCATCATTCTCACTGGTATCATACGCTTTAACATACCAGGAATGTTCGGAATCATCTTCCAATGTTGTTGTATTCCATTCATATTGATATGGAAAAGAGCTGACCGTGGATTCCAATTCATAATTATGGTAAAACTCAACGCGGTTAATACCTACATTATCGGAAGCTAAAGCAGTGATATCCACTATACCTGAAACCGTTTGATTAGCTGCAGGCTCATAGATCACAACTGTGGGTGGTATAACATCCGGTTCTTCAATATTATCAACCCGAACCGTAACAGGGAAAAGGGCAGTTGTATTTCCAGCTGCATCAGTAAGATTCACATTAATGACATGATCTGCGTCTTCGGCTACTTCTGTTGTATTCCATAAATATTCAAAAGGTGAGATTGAATCCTGTCCTGCTGCTGATCCATCAATGATAAAATCTACAAATCCCATTTCAACATCATCATAGGCGGAAACCTGAATCTCAATGGTACCGGAAATGGTGGCTGCAGACGGGGGAGAGGTGATCGTTCCTGTGGGCGGAATAATATCCTCCGCTTCATAATTATCAATCAATACACTGATCGGTCCAAGAGTGATTTGGTTACCGGTCCTATCTTGAATATGAACGTGTATGGTGTAATTAATATCATCGACTTCAAGCGATGTATCCCAATTGTAGGTATAGGGAGACTGAATCAGTGTTGCAATGGTATCTCCATCAATGTAAACATTCACAAAAGCAACTTCGTCATTATCGTCGGCCTCAACAATGATAGTGATTTCGCCAGAAATGGTTTGGCCAGTGTAAGGAAAGATCAATGTACCGGTTGGGTTTATATTATCTACATTATCGACCAAAACACGGATCGGATTGGTTTGATTTATATTGCCTGCAGCATCTTCCGCCTTGGCCCAAATAGTGTGTTGTTCGTCTTCGGCAAAGTCTGATGTGATCCAGGTGTATTCATAGGGGCTGTCCTTGCTGGAAATGATTGTTGAGTCATTCAAATAAACTGTGACTATTTCCAATCCACCAGCATCAAAGGCATAAGCTGACACAATCACTGTATCAGACAGAGTTGCCTGGTCTGGAGGGAATGTGATTGTTAGTGTCGGTGGTATAGAATCTGGTTCCTTCGGCACTTCGAACATGGGACCTTCACAACTCAAAAACAGAATGATCAGTAAAATGATATTTGAATTAAATGTTTTCATCAATTGGATACGGTAACAAGAATAGGTTGAGCGATTATGGTATGCCCGGCATGATCCGTTACGAAAGCAGATAAGGTATGCTGGCTTTCATTCTCCAAGGGTGTTGTGTCCCAATCAATTTGGTAAGCTTCAGTGGAATCTGTACCCAGCGATTCCCCATCAATAAAGAATTCAACGCCATAGACACCAAAGTCATCCTGTGCCAGCACAGTAAACGCCACTGTTCCACTCACAGTTTGTCCGGAAAGGGGATTCGAGATCGATGCAACAGGCGGCGTGATGTCATCGATGATATTATTAACATAAACACTCACCGGTGGCACGTAGGTTATATTACCAGACGAATCAGCAACGATGATACTAATGACATGATCTTGATCATCGGTCTCACTTGTGGTATCCCATTCATAGGTGTAAGGATAATCCGTTAAAGTGGTCTTGGGGATACCATCAATGGAAAGATCAATCTGTGCCACACCAATATTATCGATCGCTGAAATTTCGATAGTTACAGTTCCGGTGACAGTTTGTCCTGCCACCGGATTCTGGATTTGTCCAGAGGGATGAATATTATCAAAATTATCCACATAGACTGCAATGGGCGGCGCAAGGGTCGCATTTCCATCCAGGTCAAATCCAACCACGGCAATAATATGATCCATATCATCTGTTACTGTCTCTGTGTCCCAGGCATAATTATAGGGATCGGAATCATCCGTATGGACAGAATCGCCATTGATAAAAAATTCAATACGATTGATGCCAATATCATCTTCAGCTAAAACTTCGATTGAGACAATTCCAGTTAAATCTTGGCCAGCTGCCGGATCCGTGATCAATACGGTTGGCGGCGTCGTATCTCCCGGAGGGTTATTGTCAACCAAAACAGATATTGGATTTAAAGGGGATTCATTGCCGGCAAGATCGATCAAAACGACACTGATGGTATGTTCCACATCTTCTTCTTCCAATGTTGTATCCCAAATGTAAGCGTAAGGTGTTTCCGTTATTGATGTGATATAATTTCCATCAATAGAAAGTGCGACTTCACTCATGGCACGATTATCCGATGCGCTGACAATAATGACCACATCGCCACTGACCGTTAATCCTGCTGGCGGACTTGTAATGGATCCTGTTGGTGGTGTTACATCGTTTTGGATATCATTATCAACAATGACACTGACGGGGGGAACTGTGGTTAAATTATTACTCATATCCCGGACGATAACGTAAATCGAATAGTACTGGTCATCCGGATGCAAAACGGTATTCCAAGGGAAAATATAGGGCGACTCTAAAACGTATCCCTGGAGAACATTATTTACATAATAACTCACATATTGAATACTGTCATTGTCTGATGCTTCTACCGTGATATCAACGATTCCACTCACATATTGTCCTGCAAATGGATTTAATAAAAATGCGATTGGTGGTTCATTGTCATGATTATCTGCTTTAATACGGATGGGGAAAGATGCGTATTCATTTACCACAGCATCATAAGCAATGATCGATATAAAATGGAACTCATCCTCGGAGTAATCGCTGGTTTTCCATTCATATTCATAAATGTCTTCTTCATCTGTGTTGTCTGTTCCGACCCATTTTTGGTTGATATAGAACTGTACAGAATCAACTTTTTCATTGTCTGTTGCCCGGGCTAGAACCGTGATATCACCTGAAACGGATTCACCATCAACTGGGTGAATAATGACGGCTTGCGGCGGTGTCGTGTCAGCGATGGGTAATTCGATTGTTTCATTTTCACACGATAAGCCGAAAAGAGAAATGATGATTATCCCAAAAATGGATAAGGATTTATGCGTTGGAACCATGATTACAATTTACGAACCTTTTTTCCTAATCCACCTAATGACCTTTCCACCGAATTTTGTTTTTTCAATTCGAAATATCATTCGTTGTACGTAGGTGAAAGCAATATGCTTAAATGAAAAAACATACATATTTCTTCCAAATGTTTTTTCTTCATAAACCGGTGTGAAGTAAAATGCATGTTTTTGCCTCCAAATATCATAGAGCATTGAGGATAAAACAGAAATAGGAATTAGAAATGTAACAGATTCATAGGTCACACCTGTTTCATTTATTCCCACGAGACCGACCCTTGGAAGCAGATCACTATATTGATCCCAGACTTGCGGTGTCATTCGTCGGCTATCATCCCATTTGAATCGAATATCCAGAGTGGCACCAATCAGGAATGTATAAAAAGAATAAAAGAAGCCCCGTTCAATGGAATATTCCAAAATTGAATAATCCGTCTCTATTTTTTCAATTTGGAGCAGAGGAATAAATTGTGACTTATGGACTCCCGTTTTGATAAATAACTCCGGGTTTATCATATCCTCATTGAATTGTATATCCATAAATTGAATCGTGTCCCCGTTCAGTGTGTAAAGGGTTCCGGCTCGATTAGTCATCTTTTGCAGATTTTGTTCAAAACTCCAACTGGTGTGGAATACTCGGGCAAATTCATTGTAGATATAATAAATCTTTCTTAGATAGAGTGAATCTGTATCCACAGAATCCTCACGGACAAAATGGACAAATTCCAATCCAATGGAATCAATGGACCCCACGAGGGTCTCGCCATTGTATTTCACAATCATGTGTCTAACGTCTGTTTCCAGGGTATTCGACCACGTAAATGAAATCACAAAAAGGAATATGCTCTCCATTCGTTTCATGGGGCGTAAATTAAGAACCTTGTATGAAGAGTCAAATCCATGGTTTAATTCTCTTAATTTCCATTTTTACGGGATCTTTTTCTTCGGCTCAACCTAAAATAGGTGTCGATTTGGG
>DQOT01000323.1 GCA_015658495.1 Fidelibacterota bacterium
AAACTCCATTCGTGTCGTAAAGGCATTTGGAACGGAAGCGTATGAAAGAAAACGGTTTAAAAAAGAACAAAATCAATATTATGACCTTATTTCCCGCCGAGCGAGATTAAGGCTCACAGCATCACCCATCACAGAAACCATTGGTGCTGTAATCGGAGTCTTTCTGCTATGGGTAGGTGGGTTGGATGTATTAGTAGCTGGAACCATGAGTCCCGAAGATTTCATTCGCTTTATTTTGATCCTGTTCAGCGTTCTTGGTCCTATTCGCTTGCTGAGTAATGTGAGTGTTGATCTTCAAAAAGGTGCAGCTTCTGCCGAACGTGTTTTCGCTATTTTGGATTTACCACCGGAAATCATGGATAAACCGGATGCCAAAACCATAGATACCTTTTCTGGAAAAATTGATTTCTGGGATGTCGGGTTCAATTACGAAGAGGGAGAAACTGTATTGGATGGCGTTTCATTTTCTATTCCAAAAGGGCAGGTGGTGGCACTTGTAGGCCCCAGCGGCGCAGGGAAATCCACGATCGCAGATCTCATCCCACGATTTTATGATGTTGAATCCGGTGCCATCCTGATAGATGGGATTAACATTCGGGATGTCAAGTTAGCATCTCTCAGGAATCAAATGGGCATTGTAACACAGGAAACCATTCTCTTTAATGAAACGATTGAATTTAATATCACCTATGGTGTTGAAGACTATTCCCAAGAGGAGCTGGACGAAGCCGCCAAAGCGGCAAATGCCTATGATTTTATCCTTGAACAACCGGAAGGATTTCAAACAGTCATTGGTGAGAAAGGAGTCAAATTATCCGGTGGGCAAAGACAGCGATTGGCCATTGCACGTGCCATCTTAAGAAATCCACCAATCTTAATTCTTGATGAAGCGACCTCTTCTTTGGACACTGAATCAGAGCGAAAAGTGCGGACTGCATTAGAAAACCTGATGCAGGACAGGACAACACTTGTGATTGCGCATCGGCTTTCGACTATTCAACGCGCGGACGCAATTGTAGTATTAGATAAAGGAAAAATTGTTGAAACAGGTACCCACAATTCCCTGTTGAATGAAAAAGGACTTTATGCGCAATTGTATGAAACATTGATGGCGGAATAATCAGATGACGGACAAAATCAAAATTCTGTTCGACAGTTTTCATCTTTATCATTTACCCCAATTCGACCCGGTTATCGATCTATTATCCAGGGATGATCGGTTCCAAATATTTCATTCCACTGCAGCTATAAATAAGAGGGAAGAAAGGGACCTTTGTTTAAAAATTCTTGCGTCTAAACCCGGGACAATGATCTATTCGGAATCTGAGAAAGAAAGAGCCAAAAAGATGAAAGAATTAGATCTGGATGTTTTCGTCTGTGGTTGGTCACGATATGAATTACAGGACTATATTACAGAAAAAACACTGGCTGGGATGATCTATCATGGCATTGGTGTAAAGCCGTCTTATTGGCGGGATAATCATCCGCGGCTGAATATCAGGTTTGTTGAAGGTGAATACAGAATGAACCAACTCCGGAGTCATGGCATTGACATAGATCTTGCGCTTACAGGATTTACAAAACTGGATCCGTTGTTCACTGATAATCCTGTTCCTGATGAAAAACTCACGCAATCACTGGGGTTGGATCCGGGTAGAAAAACGATCCTTTTTGCGCCCACTTTTTATCCTAGTTCTTTAGAGCGATTTGGGATGAGGTTGGGCGAATATACCCAAAATTATAATGTGATCCTGAAACTCCACATGTGGACGTATTTCTTAGATAGGTTTGGACAATATAATTTGATTCCACAGCGAAATCTGGCCTATAATTTGGCAGAAAAGTTCTCCCACATTAAATTGTTGGGTCCGGATGTGTATAATATTACACCCTACTACAAAATTGCAGACGTTCTTTTAACCGAATCATCCAGTACTATTTATGAAATGATTGCTTTAGAAAAACCGGTCATTGTAAATCGTTTTTTCCACCTGAAACTATCCCATAAACTGTTTCGATACCGGTTATTCAAAAAACGGTTGAGCAAGGAAATGGATAAAGATATTGCCAATTTTTGCTTTGAGATGGAACGAGTCCGTGATTTACCCGGGATGCTGGAAATAGCATTTCGAGATAATCATCAGAAATTGAATGTGATGAGAGATTATCAAGAAAAAATGCTTTTCAAATTAGATGGAAAAGCTTCGGAACGAGTTCGGGGTGCTATTCTGGATCGCCTTCAGAACCAAGGATGATTAAAGTT
>DQOT01000245.1 GCA_015658495.1 Fidelibacterota bacterium
CCGTTGAGCATATAGGTGATTGTTTCAAATCCACGGTGCGGGTGCGGAGGAAACCCGGCAATATAATCATCCGGATTGTCGCTTCCGAATTCATCTAAAAGTAAAAACGGATCCAGCATATTGAGTTCCGGCGAGCCAATGATGCGGGTCAGATTCACCCCGGCGCCATCCGTGGTGGACTGACCGGCAACCAAACGTTTTATAACTCTTTTTTTATCCATTCTATATCACTTATTTCAGGTTTAGCGGATGGTAAAATCTATTTCCGGACCCTTGGGTACTATCCCTGTCGGGTTTAAACTGGCATGGGTCCCGTAATAATGGCGTTTGATGTGTTCCATATTTACTGTATCAGCCACGCCGGGAACCTGATAAAGATTCCGGGTATAGCGCCAGAGATGGAGATAATCAACCAACCGCTTTTGGTTACATTTGAAATGACTGTAATAGACAGCGTCGAAACGCACTAATGTCGTAAATAAACGCCAATCCGCTTCTGTAATCTGATTTCCCAGAAGATACGATTGTCCTGAAAGACGCTCTTCCAAATTATCAAGGGTCGCAAACAGGGCTGTAAAAGCTTTTTCATAAGCAGCCTGGGTGGTGGCGAAACCAGTCCGGTAAACACCGTTATTTATATTAGTATAAACGAAGGCATTGATTTCATCAATCTCCTCCCGCAGTTCTACTGGATAATAGTTGATGGTTGATTCGGTAAATGCGTTAAACTCAGCATTTAGCATACGAATAATTTCGGAAGATTCATTATTGACGATTCGTTGGGTCTTTTTATCCCAAAGGACTGCTACGGTTACCCGGCCATCAAAAGATGGGTCGCTTTTCAGATAGGCTTCACTTAGGAGAGAAAATCCGTTAATTTCATCCGGGAATTCTCCTTCCGATCCCGTAAAGCGCCAGCCGCGGTGATCCCGAATTGGGTCCACAACCGAAAGGGAAATAACTCCTTCCAGCTTTTTTAATTTTCTGAATATGACCGTACGGTGGGCCCAGGGGCAGGCCAGGGATACATAGAGATGGTAACGGTCCAGTTCAGCCAAATATCCGGATTCTCCACTGGCCGTTACCCAATTTCTAAAAATACTTTCCTGGCGGATGAATTCTCCTTTTGCCCCAGTCTCTTTTGGGAACTGGGCTATCTTTGTCCCGGCGATTGTATGTACCATATTAGTAATAGATGGCTTTCACCTACCCCACAGTCTTAATGGAAAATTTTAGGGTGAAAAGATCATGAATCATTTTATCCCCCAAGTTATCGAAAAATTTTCCTGAACCATAGCGTATATCCCAACGGGTACGGTCCAATTCAATTTTTCCAATCGCTTCATAACCCTGATCATTCCAGACAATCCGAGCAGGAAAGGTTACGGCATTGGAAATGCCCTTTATGGTTAGAACGCCCTTTATTTCATAATTAGCTTCATTAGCTTTAGCAAACCGGCGCAATTTTGCTTTGGTGATTTTGAACGTGGCCGTTGGATGGGTCTCCACAGAGAAAAAATCGTCTGATTTTAAATGACCCACCAATTTCTGATTCCATTCTTCCGCTTCAAGATCCAAGTTCACAATGCTGGTCATATCGAGAGTGAAGGTTCCTCCAACTACGCGATCACCCTTTAAACTAACCGTTCCTGCTTGCATCTGGATCGTTCCGTTATGGGTTCCGGTTACTTTTGTCCCCACCCATTCAAGAGTGCTTTTTTGTGTTTCAATTGTAACCGTTCTTCCGTTTTTGGAGTTGGCGTTGAGCACCGTCAGCAAACTCAGGGCTGCGGATACCAGTATTCTTGTTTTCATAATCATTTATTCTTTTTTACTTGTTGATTTAATTCGATTCATGGATGATTCTATCAATTTCGATTAATAACGTATTTAAACCGGCAGAATTTCTCCTGCATGACTTTCATTTAAATAGTCCTGTGAATGATTCTTTTCTGTTCCATGCAATCCAACCCAAAGAGACGCTCAGTATTATACCCACCATAACACCGCTCGGGTCCAGGAGCACATGAAACATGAGAATATTATATACAATCGGCGCAAGGATAACCAATGCAAAAGGGATCATTCTTCCGGCAATTAATAAACCGCCACCCGTTATTTCAATGACTGCTATGGTTGGAAACAGGTATCCTGTTTTCCCCATGGACATCATAAATGCCACGGCACCTTCTGCCATTTCAGGCATTTACATGTATTGGAAAAATTTATTCAATCCGAAATTAACCAATAATAGGCCAATCAGGATTCTTAATACCATTTCGATTTTTAGATTCATTTTTAATCCTTTTTATTTGCCCAGCCCCAATCGTTTGCA
>DQOT01000260.1 GCA_015658495.1 Fidelibacterota bacterium
CAGATACCCACCTTCGCCTTCTGTCTCATATTTTATATCATAGATCGAGACACCATAATCAGCCTGCGGATCCATGCCCGCAAACCACAAAATGTAAATAATATCGTCCTGTGTAATGGAACCCTGCAGGTTGTATTCAATTAACTGGCCTGCCTCTGATCGCAATGAACCAAATTGGAAAAAGAGTAAAAGAAAAAAAATAATATTTTTTATAGAATTCCTCAATAAATTTTCATGATAGTTTCAATTAATTCGGGATCGTCGGGTAATAACCCGGAGTCAACCAACCGTGGTGTCAATTTTCGCAATCTTGGCTCCCGATTAAAAACGTCCCTGAATATAGGCAATGCTTTATCTAATTGTCCCTTACTGGCTAATGTGATAGCAGACCAAAAGGACAGCTCCGGATTTTCAGGATAATAATGGGCTGCCATTTCATACTCCGCCAGGGCTTTTTCAATATCTTCCAATTCCAGGTAATGATCTCCTTTATTGGCGTGTTTGTAAGCACGATTGATACGAATCAATCGACGCAATTCTTCCAATGGTTTTGGGTGATCTTCGACCCTGAGATCCAACACAGTATCTTTCCAGGGAACACCCGTAGGCTCTCCGGTGACAATCAGCATGGCCGCAGATTGTTTCCCCCGAATATCACCTCCCTCCGCTTCTGCCGCATCCAGGGTGGCCATCATTTTATCAGCCAAATCTCCTTCAGTGTTTTCAAAAGCTTTTGCCATGGCCGGCCAAACAGTTTCATTTTCCATGAGGTTGGCTTGGACAGAATAATTTTTCCCAATCTGATGGCCTGCCGCATAAATGCATTTTGATCCTGTATGGGCAGCCACATTCCCTTTCACATCAATCATGGCCACTTGCCGGACAGCTTCGCCCTCATCCTCCGATACCAATTTCTGCAGTGCAGCATCAGCGGACATCCCTTCTTCCATGAGTTTTAATCCATGGGGACCGTAGTCCACTTTTACAAAAGATTGCGTGGCTACCGCACCGACCCCAGCCTTGGCCCAAGGGACAAGAAATCCAACGGAAAACCAATGGCTTTGAACGGCCACGCCTAATTCACCGGTTTCCTGATCGAATGCTACAATGGAATATGTATGGACCGGGATTGATTGGGAAATGGATTGAGAAAACAAAACACCCAGAAGAATTCCGGGTGTTAAGAATGGTTTTATAAAGGATCGTGTGTTAAAACGCATCTGGATCAGGTCCCTTTGTTACTGGCACAACAAGGTTTTGTGCAATCAGGGGCACACGCAGATTGGGCTTTTTGGGTGCAACATGGTTTAAATGTGTTTGTGCTAACCACCTTTGTTCCTTTTTGGGCACACCCGAATCTTGCTGAACCGAATGCACATGCTGGTGTGGATTTATCACCGGACACCTGGCTTGTGGGCACAATCGGTCCCGGTGTATAATTTAAAGAAGTGACTGCAAGCACGACTGCGAAAGACAGAAGGATTCCAACGGTTAGACGATTCATTTTGTTCTCCATATATTAAAAAGTCGGCGTCGAATGTAAGAATGGTTTACCGACCAATCAACGACGATAAGCGCTCATTTCAGGTAAATGGATTTAACTGTTTTTGTGTGGCCCTGAACCTGGAGAGAAATAAAATAAATACCATTGGGTTGCTTCGATGCGTTCCATTGAATTTCGTGTATTCCCATGTTAACAAATCCGTCGATCAAAGTGTGTACCAAACGGCCATTAATATCAAATATTCGTAGAGACACGGCATTCCTCGACTCCGCTCGGAAACCGTGCCGTGTCTCTACCGAAAACCGAATGGTCGTTGTGGAATTAAAAGGATTTGGGTAGGGCTGAGACAGTGAAAAAGATGCAGGGATCTTTTCTTCATCAATTGAAAGGTCCAATGGAAATGTCGTTGAAAATCGGATATGTCTCCCTGACCGACGATCTACCCAGACTGCATAAAGATAATTCTCTGAGTCCGATGCCAATTGGGGTGCAATTTCCTGGGATGAGGTGATACTGTCATTCACCGTTGAAAAACCAGACATGAAACTGTGACCCGATTCAAGAACGCTATATAGAATATTGCCATCATTTCTGCTGTCCTCCCAGATCACATGGATATTCCCATCTTGGGTCATTACCGCTGAAGGATGGTTTTGATAAAAATTGCCACCACTGGCCATTTCCATGGTAATCTTGACTGCGAAAGTATCTCCCAGGTCATCAGACAAAGTAAGGAAAATGCGGCCTTCTCCGTTTACCTCTGACATGTAAGCCATAGCCACGGTAGAATCCTGGCTTACAAGGCTGGGACCACTTGTAGGACAGTAGGTCACATAAAAGCCATCGTAGGACATAGGCGATAAATTGATCCATGTTGAGTCTTCAGGATGCCAATCCATTGAAAACATATCCCGAATGTCATTCTCATTGTTTCGAAATCCATTCATGATTTTTCCATCGGGCAATTCATGGAGTTCTATGGGGCAGCAATCGCAGGGTTCTCCGGGCTCATAATCGCTGACGATATTGAAATCTGACCAGGTGTCGCCCCCATCAGATGAAAAAGTGTGAGCCATGTGTTGATAAACCAAAGACCCCGACTGGAAATAATGAAACGATGCGTGAAGGATCCCCTGGGAATCCATCAATAGTTCCGGATAGAAATTGACACCATTGGGATAGCCTATCTGCGTTTCATCCCATGTCAATCCCTGATCGATTGAACGGGCATAAAAAGCTGATG
>DQOT01000334.1 GCA_015658495.1 Fidelibacterota bacterium
ACCCGTAAAAAGGTCCTCCCAGCGGATACCGTCCAGTGTAATCAGGATAACATTTTTCGTTTTGATATTTCCAGCCCAAAGAATTTGAGTCAAAATAAATAAGAGAGGAATTGATTTCAGGTTCATTTTGGTAGGATCAGTTTTTGGACGGTTGTTTCGTGGCCCTGGGTTAATTTCGCAAAATACAGACCGCTGGCTTGATTCGATGCATTCTATTGCAGGTAATATTGGGCTCTCCATCGATGTCGTAATCAAACTGGCAATGGTCACACCAAAACAAAGTTATTGCTTCAGTTGATGGATTATAGACCGTTATCGTGATCTCAATATTTTCACCGACTAGATAATCGGATTTATCGGTAGAAAAAGAGACTTCGATTTGGGAATAAAGGAATTGCACGTTAAAAAGTAAAATGGGAAAAATGAAAAGGTTTTTCATCGCAACTCCGGTTTTGCAGGTTTCCCAAAATTTAGCAATAATAGAAAATAATTATCACTAATTATATTCATAACGGAAGTGGAAAAGTAATCACACAAAATTCTAATTCATCTACAGAACCGTTTTCATTTTTCCTAGACCTTTATGACTCTGACATCTTTTAAAGACAACTAACTTTGCGGAAGTTCATTCTAATTCTGTTTATTGCACCATTCACCAATTTCTCCACAAAGACCCTCCTGTATCCTTGCCCTGGTGAGAAGCCATAGCTTATATTCACCGGCTTTTTTCAACCTATAATTCACTTTTACAATGCAAAGCAATTTAACTCCCAGATATTTGATTATCGGTGTCATTCTTGCGTGGGCCATTTATGCCCTCCTGCCTACATGGCAATACCAGAATATGACCGACGATGAGAAAGAAGAACTCCGCACCGCCGGTGAACTTGAACAAATTGAATCCCGGATTATTCGCCAGGGTCTTGACCTGAAAGGCGGTATGTATATCGTTCTTGAAGCAGACATTCCAACCCTAATGAGCAATTTGGCCGACATGAAAGATGACCGTCTCGAAGGCATCCTCGCTTCGGCCAAAGAAAAATCAACATTACCGGATGTGGATTTCTTTACGGTATTTGAGCAGGATGTGAAGGCCGACGGCATCAAACTTTCCCGCTACTATCACCAATATGGAGCATCATTAGATGACATTATGACCGCCCTGAAAGATGAAGCGGATGATGCCATCAATCGCGTGTTGGAAATTCTCCAGAATCGTGTGGACCAGTTCGGTGTGGCAGAACCCACGATCCAAAAACAGGGCAAGCACCGCATTGTGGTTGAGCTGGCTGGCATCCAGGATTCTAAACGGGCTCGGGCTTTGCTCCAAAGTACAGCACTCCTTGAATTCTACCTCGTAAAAAATGCAGCTGTGACCAACGAAATGATCGCCCAATTGGACGACGTTCTTAAAGAAACTACTGACGTAGATGAATTGAAAGAATTGGCTGAAGCAGGACAAACCAAAGCAGAAGAAAAGCCTTTTGAAGAAGCCAAGGAAGATGATGGGACTAAAACGGTCGCCGAACTCTTTGGAGAAACGGATCCAATGCCCGGTAAAGCCACAGAAGATGCCGGTGCAGATATTTTTGCTGAAGCACCTTTTTCCAGTTTACTCGCTGCCTTACCTGGAGATATGGGTGTCCCGGAAAAGAATGTGTATGCAATTAAAAAATTATTGGATAAACCGGAAGTCCAGTCTAAACTGAAAAATGCTAATGGACAATTCGTATTCAGTAACGATGCGGAAGCATTTACCGGAACAACTGTTCCTGGAAAGTTTTATCGACTTTATTATTTAGAAAAAACACCTGAACTCACCGGTGGCGTCGTGGATAAAGCCCGTGCCGATCTCGGTACAATTGGCAGCGGATCTGCTGGTCAACCGGTTGTGTCTCTTTCCATGAACAGTGATGGTTCACGAACCTGGGCTCGCGTTACAGGCGCAAATGTCGGCCAGCGAATCGCCATCGTCCTGGACAAAAAAGTCCACATGGCGCCCTCCATCCGTGAAAAGATTCCCAGCGGCAAAACACAGATCGAAGGCTTTGCCAGCATGAACGAAGCGAAAGATCTTGCTATCATTCTCCGTGCCGGTGCGCTTCCTGCTCCCGTGAAAATCATTGAAGAAAGAATTGTAGGTCCGAGTCTCGGCGCTGATTCTATCGCGCAGGGGACACAAGCCATAATTTTCGGATTGGCTCTGGTTCTTGTGTTTATGCTGGTTTATTACAAGATGGCTGGAATTGTTGCGGATTTTGCCCTGATCTGGAATATTCTCCTTGTGCTGGCAGTGCTGGCTTCCTTGCAGGCCACGCTAACGCTTCCCGGTATCGCTGGGCTCATCCTGACGGTTGGGATGTCTATCGATGCTAATGTGATCATTTTCGAACGTATACGTGAAGAATTGCGAAAGGGGAAAACACCCAAGGCCGCCATTGACGCGGGATACGATCGAGCCCTGACCACCATTATTGATGCGAATGTGACAACCTTGATAGCATCGCTGGTTCTTTATCAGTTTGGTACAGGCCCTATTAAAGGATTTGCAACCGTCCTGTTCTGGGGAATCCTGATCTCCATGTTTACAGCATTGTTTATCACTCGGACTATTTTTAATGCATATACGTCCCGCAAAGGACTTTCAACTTTGAGTATTTAAAATGAGAATAATTAAAGAAACACATATCGATTTTATGAGCAAGACCGGACTGGCCGGGCTCTTGTCTGCTGTGCTGATTGTGGCCGGAGCCGCCTCCATGGTCCTGAAGGGCGGACCCAAATTGAGTATCGATTTTAAAGGCGGAACCATGGTGGCTGTGAATTACACAGATCCTGTGGACATCAATGAAGTCCGTTCTGCCTTGGATCAAGTTATCATCGAGGGACAGACTTTTGATTTTAGCAAAGCAGAGATCAAGCATTTTGGCGATGAATCCAACGTGGCAGTTCGTCTCCCCGGCATAGAGGATGAACCAGAGCAATTTGCACATAAATTCGTGGAAAAAATGGCGGAAGCATTCCCGACACTGGTTCCCGATAATAAAACGGAATTCATTCTTTCCATTGAGAAGGTCGGACCCAAGATTGGTGCGGAATTGAGCAGGGATGCGGTCATGGCCATCTTCAGTGCGTTGGCATTGATCCTGATCTACATTTCCATCCGATTTGAATTCAAATGTGCCGTAGGTGCCATTGCCGCTTTGGCGCATGACGTATTTATTACATTGGGCTTTTTCTCCTTGTTGGATTTTGAAGTTTCTCTCGCTGTGATTGCTGCATTTCTCACCATCGTGGGCTATTCATTGAACGATACCATTGTGATCTTTGACCGCATTCGGGAAAATGTGAAAGGATTAAAAAATGCAACCCTATCATCTGTGATCAACGAAAGCATCAACCAATCTTTAAGCCGAACGATCATTACATCCTTCACCACATTATTTGTGGTCACGGTGTTGTTTTTGGTAGGCGGAGAAGTGATTCATACCTTTGCTTTTGCCATGATCGTCGGTGTGATTATTGGAACCTATTCCAGTATTTTCGTAGCCAGCCCTGTGGTCATTAAAATGGATTCCATTAACTAAACTGATATTTTTATCCAAAGACACATTTAAAATCGCCCCGAATCCTGAGTTAATCGAAGGACGGGGCGATTTTTTTTACATGAAACCAAAAGTATTACTCAACTACGCAATCTTGTGCTTTATTTGGGGCACCACCTGGATCGTCCTGAAAAAAAGTCTCATGGAAGGAACACCGCCATTTTTTGGGGCTGGATTCCGATTTTTTGTGGCGGGGTTGATCTTGTGGGCTGTGATCCTGTATAAAAAAGACCGCCCCTCGTTTGAACCTTTACCCTTGCGGCTTTATATCCAATTTGGGCTCATGAACCTGACCATTAGTTATGGTCTAACTTATTGGGCAACCCAATTCATTTATTCCAGTTTATCCGCCATCATTTGGTCAGGATTTCCACTTTGCGTGGCTATTTTTTCCTATTTCATGCTTCCCCATGAACCCCTAACAAAAAAGAAAATAATAAGTTTATTTTTAGGGACATTTGGTGCGCTGCTCATATTAAAGGAAGGACTGAAGTTTGAAGGCGACCAGATTGCTTTCGGTATTTTGATGGTTATTATAGCTGTGTTAATAGCCGGTTATCCACACGTTTACCTGAAAAGGTATTCTGATGCGGTTACATCTCTTCATCTCAATGCAGTGAGCCAACTTTTGGCTGGGACAACTTTACTCATTGTTTCTTTCATATTCGAATCGGACCAGCAGATGGTCTGGAGCAATTTCAACATTTTTGCTTTGGCCTATCTCACGATTCCCGGTACCCTCATCGCCTGGTTTATTTATGTATGGCTTTTTTCGCATATTTCCATGTCCCAGATTTCCTATATCGCATTTTTCCCACCGGTTCTGGCTTCCATCCTGGGTTGGATTATCCTGGATGAAAAATTGTCTATTCTCGCTATATTTGGGGGCGGTCTCGTCATTCTTGGCGCAGTGCTTGTAAATCTCAATGAATGAATTTGCTACAATAGAAACGCCCATCGGCACCCTTGGTGTCCGAACCAATTTCAAGGGCGTTTATCGTCTCCATCTGGCAAATGATGTAGATCATCATGAGACTGAAACACCAGCAAATGAGCAATCTCCCATACTCAAAAGGGCCCTGAAAGAACTTCAGGAATATTTCGACGGAGATCGTGAATCTTTCTCTGTTCCCTTAGACTTAAGGATGCCGCCATTTTATAAAAAAGCGCTTCTGGAAGTGGTGAAAGTTCCCTATGGAAAAACAGTCTCTTATCAAGAGATTGCAAAAAGAGCCGGAAATGCAAAAGCATCCCGTGCTGCTGGATCAGCCAACGCAAACAATCCAATTGCTATTTTTATTCCCTGCCATCGAGTTCTTGCAACCAATGGAACATTGGGTGGATACGGAGGTGGTTTGGATAAAAAAATGATCCTTCTTGAGCATGAAGGGGTGGATGTTAGGTTCTGATTAATATTTTAAAACGCAAAGATGGAAAGTCGGAAAGAAAATAAGTGATGACTTTAAATTTTGCTTTGGAAATAAATAAAAAAAGAGTCTTTATTATTAATGTCATTAAAATTTTTATCTATCAAACCACCCCATTTCTCCTCCTTGAAAAGGAGGGGACGAATAAAACAGACTATCCGGCGGCCAATAAATTAGGGGTGGTTTAAAAAATGAGAGACCTTTCCGCCTTGGCGTTAAATAATCAAACACTTCTCTCCCTTTTATTCCCTTTAAAGACGAATTAACTTCGTTGCCTCATGAACTCAATCACACAAAACTTTAGATCAAAACTCTTTGCCGGGGTTGCGGCTGCCCTGCCATTATTCCTGACTTACGTTTTATTGGAATTTTTATTTATCACCATGGATGAAATGTCCGCACCGATCCTTGATAAATTTGGGATTGAAATTCCAGGTCTCGGTATCTTATTAACCCTGGCTCTTATTTTCTTCCTGGGTGTATTGGTTACAAATTTCCTAGGACG
>DQOT01000279.1 GCA_015658495.1 Fidelibacterota bacterium
CCTGATAGGATTCAATCATCCAAGAATTTTGAATCTTTCGAAGATCCTTCCATCGCCATTGTTGCGACCCAAGGTAGGGGTGACTTTCGTGCTCTAAAAGCGGCTTTAGCATCAAAACCCAGCTACCTAGCATTGATCGCCAGTAAAAGAAAAGGTGAAAAATTAATTGCAAGGCTGGTGGATAAAGGTCATACTAAAAAAGCTGTGTCCAATATTAAATATCCTGCGGGGTTAAATATTGGTGCAGTAACACCGGAAGAAATCGCCATTTCAATCATAGCTGAAATCGTCCGGGAATCCCGGCCAAAACAAAAAGAAGATTTAATTTTGGACTTTGTGCAAATTGAAGAAGGACAGGAAAAGGATCCAATCTGCGGAATGGATGTAGACCTCAATCATGCTGAGTACCAGTCTGAATACAGGGGTAAGAAATATTATTTTTGCTGCAGCGGTTGTCTGGAAAAATTCGAATCTGAACCGTTAGTTTATGTTTAAACAATAATTCTTTGCTGTAATAATTTACCCGAAATGGATAATATCAGCGCTGGAATGCAATTCCAATCTCCAATTCTTCCATTTTATCTTTTATTTCATCGATAATTAGTGGGTCATCGATTGTGGATGGAATTGGTGTGTTACCATGATCAGCTAAATTTCGAATTGACTTCCGCAATATTTTCCCGGACCTAGTTTTGGGCAGCCTTTTTACGATTGCAGCCTGTTTGAAATTGGCTATGGCGCCAATATTGTTGCGGATGACCTTTACCAATTCACTTTCCAAACTTTCATTATCTACTGTGTATCCATCCTTGAGTACAACAAATCCGGCAGGTACCTGTCCCTTGAGTTCGTTTTCAATGCCAACCACTGCGCATTCAGCCACTGCTTCATGACCCCCAATCAATTCTTCCATTTCACCGGTTGACAATCGGTGACCGGCAACATTGATCACGTCATCGGTCCGCCCCATCACAAAAACATAGCCATCCTCATCCTTGTAACCTCCATCACCGGTCAGGTAAAAACCGGGGAAATCAGAGATATAGGAATTTTTATACCGCTCATCATCATTCCACAAAGTAGGCAGACAACCGGGTGGTAAGGGGAGTTTAATGACGATACTACCTGTCTCTTCTGCCTTAGACTCATGCCCATTTTTATTCAACACATGCACATCGAATCCCGGTACCGGAACCGTGGCGGATCCCACTTTTATTTCCTTTAACTCCGTTCCCAGCATATTGGAACAAATCGGCCAGCCAGTTTCTGTCTGCCACCAGTGGTCAATTACCGGACAGTCCAGCAGTACGAATAACCATTCATAGGTAGGTGGATCAAGGCGTTCACCGGCCAGGAATACAGATTTCAAACATGATAAATCATAAAGATCTTTATATTTTCCCTTTGGATCTTCTTTTTTAATCGCACGAAAAGCTGTCGGTGCCGTAAAAAAAGATTTTACCTTATGTTCTGACATAACTCTCCAGAATGCACCTGGGTCAGGCGTTTTGACCGGTTTGCCCTCAAAAAGGACCGTGGTACAACCACGGATCAGAGGTGCATAAACAATGTAAGAATGACCTACAATCCAGCCCACGTCTGAAGCAGCCCAATAGATATCCCCCGGATTCACGTTATAAATGGCTTCCATACTGTAATTCAGTGCAACAGCATGTCCGCCATTATCGCGTACAATTCCTTTGGGTTTTCCCGTCGTACCCGAAGTGTAAAGGATATATAAAGGATCTGTAGCCTGTAAGGGAACACATTCGTGGGGACTGGCCTGATTTAGGAGTTTCTGCCAATCGTGGTCCCTCCCTTCTACCATTGTGCAATCTGCCTGAGGACGCTTTAGAATTACTGTATGCACCGGTTTATTTTTAGCGGCTTCAATAGCAGCATCGATAAGTGGTTTGTAGGGAATTATATTTGTGAATTCGATGCCGCATGAAGCGGAGACAATCACTTTCGGTTTGGCATCATCAATTCGGACAGCTAGTTCATTGGCGGCAAAACCGCCGAATACGACTGA
>DQOT01000059.1 GCA_015658495.1 Fidelibacterota bacterium
AATCAATATTCTTTTGGGATGAAACGGGTGCAAAACTCAACAACAACCGACGTGGAAATGTATTCAAATCATCACACCGTTCTTGGTAGTGGTCAATCATTTTTACAATATTGGATGAATCATACAAAACTTGCGTTGTGAAAAATTCTGAACCATGCTCACTTTTTTTGATCAAATTTTTTGATTCGATTTCCCGGCTTGGAATGGCGATCCCACCACAGAAAATATCGCCGCCATTCGAAATATACTCTCGGGAGACAGACCTTAAAACTTCATTAACTGTTGGACCCGGATATTCAACTTTGCTCGACTCACCCCCAACAATGATCAAATTTTCGATCTCATAATCCCTGTTCGTTTCTTCTATCCATCGCATCTGGGCATCAAAGGGTTCGTGAACCACGACTCGGTTTACGATGGCTTCCACGCCAACAATATCCTGAAGGAGTCGCCCAAATTCCCTAGGTTCGCCACGTTTTTGATTGGTAACAGGCCGGTCACCACGCCCACTTTCATCACGGACTTCAGGAATATTGATGGCGTCAATATGGGTTTGGGAGAGAAGCGAACTAATGATCTCTGCATAGGAGTTCAATGTACCATCCTTTTCCCGTGGTGGTAAAATTTCATAAGCGACAACCGGTCGCTGCGGTTTTTTTACTTTATCTCGTATTCTCATGCGTATTGTTCATTTTTTAAAACACTAAAATAAATAGAGTCCGGATGAGAAAAGTACCACCCGCATACCGATGCTGCAGGCCACATGGCTCGGGTTTCAGTCAACAAAACACCGATTGCATTTTCTACATCCAACAGGTTCCAGATCTTATCTTTCTCTTGATGATCCGGACAACTGGGATAGCCCGGTGCAGGACGAATCCCCTGGTATTTTTCTTTGATCAATTCTTTATTAGAATAAATCTCATCAAATCCATAACCCCAGTCATCTTTCCGGATTTTTTTATGGAGCCATTCAGCAGCGGCTTCTACAAATCGATCTGCCAAAACTTTCACCATGATAGCATTATAATCATCATGATCTGATTCAAATTGCTCAACCAGTTTTTCCAATCCATGTCCAGCCGTAACGGTGAACAACCCAATATGATCATCACCATTTGGAGAAATAAAATCTGCGAGACAAAAATTGGGTTTATTCCCTTTATCGATCAATTGACGGGGAAAATTGAACGTAATCTCATTTTTTAGTAAATGCACTTCTTCTTCTTTGGATTGAGCAGGAAAGATCCCAAACACAGCCTTGCTTATTAATGAATTTTTTTCGATGAGAGATGCCAACATATTTTGAGCATCATTAAAAAGTTTTCCCGCTTCGACTCCTTTTTCAGAGTCATTTAAAATTTCTGGATACGTCCCCTTGAATTCCCACGCATGAAAAAAGGGTGACCAGTCGATATAATCCTTTAATTCATTTAATGGAATCGATTCGATCTGTTGAATCCCGGTTTTTTGGGGTTGAACAGGTTTATAATCCAATTTTGGTTTTCTGTCTCTTGCAGCATTAACTGTTAACAGTTTTATCTTTTTTTGGTTTTGATAAAAGGTTTCTCGGATCAATCGATATTCTTCTTGGATTGATTCGACCAACTCTTTTTTATGATCCGGGTTTAACAATTTACCCACAACACCCACACAACGGCTGGCATCTATTACATGAATTACGGGTGCCGGATATTTCTCTTCTATTTTTACGGCTGTATGTTTTCGACTCGTGGTAGCGCCACCGATCAAAAGGGGAACTTGAAATTTCTGCCGTTTCATTTCTGATGCTACATGAACCATTTCATCCAAACTCGGTGTGATCAAACCAGACAGGCCGATCATATCCGCATTGACTTCCCTCGCCTTAGATAATATTTTATCCGCCGGAACCATGACACCCAAGTCAATAATGTTGTAGCCATTGCACCCCAAAACGACGCCCACAATATTTTTTCCAATATCATGAACATCCCCTTTCACTGTTGCCAAAACGATGGTTCCATTGGAGATATCTTTTAACCCTTTTTCTTCTTTTTCTTTTTCAATAAACGGAACCAAATGCGCTACTGCTTTTTTCATAACCCGGGCTGATTTTACCACTTGGGGCAGGAACATTTTCCCTGAGCCAAATAAATCTCCAACGCGATTCATTCCATCCATCAATGGACCTTCAATCACATCAATCGGTCGGTCCAATTGAATCCGGGCCTCTTCAGAATCTTCCACAATAAATTGGTCAATTCCTTCGACTAAGGCGTGGGATAATCTTTCCTGGATCGGTAATGATCGCCATTCATTATCCCATTTTTTCTCTCGCTTGATTCCAATAAATGCTACAGCTAATTCCACTAATCGGTCCGTGGCATCGGGATGACGATTGAACAAAACATCTTCGATAGCATCACGAAATGAGGGTTCAATATCATCATAAACAACCAATTGTCCCGCGTTGACAATTCCCATATCCATTCCATTTTGGATGGCATGATAAAGAAAACAGGAATGCATAGCTTCGCGAACCGCATTATTTCCCCGGAATGAGAATGAAAGATTACTTACGCCGCCACTGATGTGAACAAGGGGCATTTTTTCTTTGATCGTTTTTGCAGCGTCAATATAGGCTTTGCCATATTGATTATGTTCTTCGATTCCTGTTGCCACAGCAAAAATATTGGGATCAAAAATGATATCTTCCGGGCTTATTCCAACTTTTTCAGTCAATAATATATAGGCCCGTTGGCAGATTGCCACTTTCCGCTCAAAGGTATCTGCCTGACCCTGTTCATCAAATGCCATAACGACCACGGACGCACCATATTTTTTGACCAAATTCGCGTGCTGGATGAATTCTTCTTCTCCTTCTTTCAAGGAGATGGAATTCACAACACCCTTTCCCTGAATATTCTTTAAACCCGTTTCAATAACACTCCATTTCGAAGAATCAATCATGATGGGTACTTTGGAGATCTCCGGTTCGGAAGCAATTAATCGTAAAAATCGTTCCATGGCTTCTTCGGAATCAATCAAGCCTTCATCCATATTCACATCAATGATCTGAGCCCCATTTTTTACTTGTTGTCGAGCCACAGACAATGCTTTGTCATACTGATCTTCTTTGATCAATTTATTAAATTTAGCGGATCCGGTGACATTGGTTCGCTCGCCCACATTGATAAAATTGGAATCAATGCGAATGACCAAGGGCTCTAAACCACTCAATTTTGTCAACGGTTCAACTTCCGGGATTGACCGTGGCGTAATCCCATCAACCGATTTTGAAAAGGCTGATATATGGTCTGGGGTAGTCCCGCAGCATCCACCCACAATATTGACCAATCCTGATTCAGAAAATTCCTGGAGGAATCCGGACATTTGATCGGGGGTTTCATCATAGGCGCCAAATTCATTGGGGAGTCCTGCATTGGGATAAACGAGAACATTCGTATCAGCAATCTGAGAAAACGCATCCACATAAGGACGAATCTGTTCTGCGCCAAGAGCACAGTTCAGTCCCACAGCCAACAGATCCATATGTCGGATCGAATGCCAAAATGCTTCCACCGTTTGACCGGAAAGTAATCGTCCACTTGCATCGGTGATCGTTCCGGAAACCATGACAGGAATCTCATTACCAGTCTCTTCGAATAAGGATTGAATTCCAAAAAGTGCTGCTTTACAATTCAAGGTATCGAACACCGTTTCCACCAACAATACATCACAGCCGCCATCCACCAGACCTTTGGCCTGTTCAAAATAGGCAGCTGATAATTCATCGAATGAGATATTCCGGAAACCTGGATTGGATACATCCGGGCTCATGGATGCTGTTTTATTGGTGGGACCTAATGCACCGCAGACAAATCTTGGTTGATCAGGTGTCTTTTCTGTGAATTCATCCGTAGCCTTCCGCGCAATTTCTGCAGCAGCTTTATTGATCTCATAAACCAGGTCTTCCGTTTGATAATCAGCCTGGGAAATGCGGGTCGCGTTAAAGGTATTTGTTTCAATGATGTCAGCGCCCGCATGCAAATAGCCCCGGTGGATCTCACCCACCACATCCGGACGAGTTAAACACAGAAAATCATTATTCCCTTGCAGGTCGCAGGGATGATTCTGAAACCGGTCACCACGGAAATCTGACTCTTTAAGTCCATAGGACTGAACCATGGTACCCATAGCGCCATCCAGGACAAGAATTCTGTTTTTTAATATGTGTTCGATTTTTGGCATAAAAAAAGCCGGCGCTGTGTCCGGCTTCTTTTTTCAGAACCTTTTTAGCGCTTGTTTAATGTCGGGGCAATATGGTGCAAATCACGACGGATTGAAATTAGATAAACTCTATGAAGAGTTCAAATATTTTTCAAATTTTTATTTTTCTTTATTATCTATGATTATGGAGTACATCCATATGTTTTTTAAGTTGGTGCATTGTTTTTTCAACAGCATTGTCAATGGACTTGATCATGTTTTTTGTCACTGCTTTTGCGAAGAACCTATTTCCAGGAACTGATAAACTGATCTCTGCTGTATGATCGTTGTGTTCATGTTCCAATATGATCTGGCATTGTGTTGCTCTATCATTGTATTTCTTGAATTTTCCAACTTCCTTCTCCGCATATTCACGAATGTTATCGGGTGCGTGAAAATGTCTGGCAGCAAATTCTATAACCATAATGTTTCCTTTTCGTTTTTTTACAATGAAGGACCGGCATTTAGTACCGCCGTGTCACCTAAATCATATTGTTTATAGTTCATCTGAAACTTTTGAACCAATTCTTTTGCTGTGGTATGGTACTCGTCCAAATTATCCCAAGTACGGACAGGATTCAAGAGATTTGGATCAATTTCGCCAAGTGATATTGGGATTTGAAATCCAAAATATGGATCTAGTTCAAATTCGGATTTTTCAATCTGTCCACCCAAAATGGAATTAATAATCTCCCTGGTTTTTGGAAGGCTGAATCGTTTTGCACCGGATTTTGCGCTAGCCCCAACCCATCCAGTGTTTATCAGATAAACATCTACGTCAAATCTTTCCATTTTCTCTTTCAAGAGTTCTGCATAACGCAAGGGGTGGAGCGTCAAGAATGGGCCGCCAAAACAGGGAGAAAAAGTTGCAGTTGGTTCTGTAATTCCCCGCTCCGTCCCTGCGACTTTTGCAGTGTAACCGCTGATGAAATGATACATGGCTTGTTCCGAAGATAATTTTGCAACCGGTGGTAACACACCATAGGCATCACACGTTAGAAAAATGATCTTTTCCGGATGTCCCGCGACGCTGGGTTTCCCCAGTCCATACACAGAATTATCAATATGATTTAATGGATATGAAACTCGTGTATTTTCCGTTTTGGATCCATCTGTAAAATCAATGATTTTTGTTTCGTCGTCATAAACCACATTTTCCAGCAAGGCACCTTCCCGGATAGCATTGTAAATATCCGGCTCTTCATCCTTATTCAGGTTAATGACTTTTGCATAACATCCACCTTCAAAATTGAAAATGCCATCATCAGACCAACCGTGTTCATCATCCCCGATCAGCGGACGAATAGGATCGGTGGACAATGTGGTTTTTCCTGTACCTGAAAGGCCAAAGAAAATAACAGGATTGCCACCATCCACAGTCACATTTGCAGAACAATGCATAGACAGGACACCTTCTTGAGGCAGCAGGTAATGAAGGACAGAAAAAATGCCTTTCTTCATTTCACCGCCATATTCCGTCCCACCGATAATGGCAATACGTTTCCCCAGATGGAACAAGATGAAAGTTTCAGAATTCATCCCTAATTCTTCAAAATTTTCGTTGGATACATCCGAGGCATTAATGATGGTGAATCCTGGTTTAAACCCCTCTAATTCGCCTTCTTCAGGGCGAATGAACATGTTATGGACAAAATGAGCCTGCCATGCTTTTTTTGCAATGATTCGTACATTCAAAGAATATTTAGGATCAGCACCGGCGAAACCGTCAAAAACATACGTTTTAGACTCATGGGACATGTTATAATAATTCACAACTTTGTTATAGAGTCTATTAAAAATTTCTTCAGAAACCTTTTGGTTCACCGGTCCCCACCAGATTTTATCAGAAGAACTGGGCTCATCCACGATGTATTTATCCTTGGGAGAACGACCCGTATAAATGCCCGTATCCACCATGGCAGCACCCCGAAGCCCAATAACGCCCTCACCGTTATTCACAATATCATTCACCATTGATTCAACGGAGACGTTCCGATGAACATGGGTCAAATTCACCAGACCGAGTTTATCCAGTCCCAGGGCATTCCCTGATATTTTCATTATTTATTGCTCCTCTTACGATCCATGTGGATGTGCATCTTTGTAAATGTCTTTCATTTTTTTCGGATTTACTTTTGTGTATATCTGTGTTGACGATATACTGCTATGTCCCAAGAGTTCCTGGATAGAACGGATATCTGCATCATTATCTAATAAATGTGTGCCAAAGGTGTGCCGTAATGTGTGTGGGCTGGCACCTTCGCTCCCACCCAATACTACTTTTAAATAAATTTTAATTCTTTGCTGGACAGTTCTAACAGCGATCCTATTTTCTCCCCGGCCAGTGAATAAAGGTGTTTCCCGTGGTGACATCCAACTATGCCCTCGGTTTTTCAAATAGGTTTCAAGAGCGTATTTTGCTGGATTCCCAAAGGGGACAAGCCGTTCTTTATTTCCTTTGCCTAACACTTTTAACATTTTTTCATGTGGATTTATGGAACCGATATTGAGTCCAACCAATTCGCTCAACCGTATTCCAGTTGCATAAAATAATTCAAGGATAGCTTTATCCCTGATTCCCGTTAGGGTTGATGTATCGGGTATATTCATGAGTTCATCAATCTTATTTGATTGTACAAAGATCGGAATCCGTTTTGCAATTTTTGGGGTTTTAAT
>DQOT01000354.1 GCA_015658495.1 Fidelibacterota bacterium
ATCACAAAATCCTATAAACCGAAGATCCGCTTGCAAATGACGGAAGGCTACAAATTTGTGAATGATGTGGTGCAGACTAATAAACTCCACACGGTTTGCGAAGAAGCTCGCTGCCCCAATATTTATGAATGTTGGGATCGGCGCACAGCTACAATCATGATTCTTGGAGATGTGTGTACTCGTGCCTGCGGATTCTGTTCGGTAAAAACAGGAAAACCCACATGGGATGATCCCTTGGAATCCTTCCGTACGGCCATGGCCGTGAAGAAAATGAATCTTCGTCATGTGGTGATCACTTCGGTGGATCGGGATGATTTGAAAGATGATTATGGCGCAACCATCTGGGCTAATACAATTCGGCAGGTTCACATCCATGTTCCCGATTGTACATTGGAAGTGTTAACACCCGATTTTAAAGGACACGAACCATCTCTTTTAAAAGTGTTTGCTGCGCGACCGGAAATATTCAGCCATAATGTGGAATGCATCGAAAGGATAAGTAAACAGGTTCGGAGTCAAGCCAACTGGCAGAGGAGTTTAGATGTATTAAAATTTTCTGTGAAAAATGGTCTTCTGACTAAAACCGGGATGATGGTTGGTCTGGGAGAAACATCCAAAGAAGTGGTGGAAACGATGAAACAAGTAAAGGATACTGGCGTGACCATTTTTACAATCGGGCAATATTTACAGCCGACCAGAAACCACTTACCGGTGGTTCGGTATGTTGAAGAACAAGAATTCGCTGATTATAAGAAAATCGGTTTGGAGCTAGGATTTGATGTTATGGAATCAGGACCTTTAGTGCGCAGTTCTTACCACGCTGATGAACATGCCAGAATGGTCATGGAGGAAAAATGAAACCGCAAGAATTAATTTTATTATTTACAGTCATTGTTGCAGCAGCCTTGAGTTTTTATATCATGGGACAGGAATCCAAAGATCTAAATGAAATTGATTCGCATGTCGAGCACGATCATGAATCAACAGTTCAGATCTTAAATCGCGGAGAAACAAAAGTTACATTAAAACCAGGGTATGATCAGATTGGGCGACTACAAGCGAAAATTCCTGATGGATGGAAGCGGGAGCAACCAGCCAGTTCCATGCGGATTGCTCAATTCCAAATTTCTGGAAAAGATGGAGGTGGAGAATTAATAGTATTTTCTGGCATTGGCGGGAGTGTAGATGCAAATCTTGAACGGTGGTATGGACAATTCAAAAGCGAAACACAACAATCAGTTTCCGAAACTGCAGTAAAATCGCATGACCATATAAACGGAATGAACGTGACTTTCTCCTATGCATACGGAACCTATATGAAATCATCCATGGGTATGGGCGGCTCTACGACAGAAATGCCCAACTATGCCCTAACGGCAGCTATTGTTTCCGCGCCGGACGGACCCTATTATTTTAAAGGAACAGGCTCTAAATCTACGATGGATGCTCACAAAGCAAATTTTGAAACATTTATCCAAAGTATTGAAGCATTATAAAAGTGTGCCATATCAACAGATATTTAAATTTGTCACAGACGAATCATCAGGGGAACAAAACTGGCACAATCCTTGTAAATTCAAGAAAGAGAATTTTTGTCTAAGGGACATCCATGAATCAAAAATTAACAGAAGAACAAATCGAAGATTTTAATATCAAAGAGGCAGACGAATATCCCGTGATGCCTTTGCGGAATACAGTGTTGTTTCCACAGCAAGTGATTCCCATTTATATCGGGCGGGCTCGAAGCCTGAAACTCATTAACGATCTGGATCCTAAAAAACGATATATCGTAGTTGTGGCGCAGGAAGATGGTTCTATCGAAGATCCCAAACCTGCAGACCTTTATGCATACGGAACCCTTGCTCAAGTTTTGAAAGTGTTTGATATGCCGGACAATAGTAAATCCGCCATAGTTCAAGGTATTTCCCGTGTGAAAATTTTAGACTATATCAACCAGGAACCGTATTTTTTTGCAGCTGTGGAATCCATGGAAGAAGAGCCCATTTCAGATGAATTGGAAGTGGATGCGTTGGCTGCCAATTTGAGACAGGCATTTGATGAATTGATGAAGGTGGCGCCGAATCTCACGGAAGAACATTCCGGGATGTTGAAAAACATCCAAAAAGCCAATCGCCTGACAGACCGTGCCATTTCTGTTATCACTATTTCAAACCAGGAAAAGCAGGAGATCTTGGAAGAACTGAATGTGAAAAAACGGATTGAAAAAGCACTGAGCCTGATCTCCCGGGAGATCCAGCGAATCAAATTGGGCGAAGAGATCCAGTCAGAAGTTCACGATGAGATCACCAAAACCCAACGGGAGTATTATTTACGTGAGCAGATGAAAGCGATCAAGAAGGAATTGGGTGAGGACGAAGGTTCGGTTGAGCTCAAGGAATTGGAAAACAAATTAAAAGCAGCCAAAATGACTGAAGAAGCAGAAAAAGTGGCCATGAAAGAATTGGATCGATTGGGACGAATTCCAACCCAATCTCCAGAATATAACGTCTCCAGAACCTATATTGAATGGTTATCTGAATTACCATGGAGTGAGTCCACTAAAGATAGAATCGACTTGAAAGAAGCGATGAAAATCCTGGAGGAAGACCATTATGGATTGGACAAAGTCAAGGAACGGATCATTGAATATTTGGCGGTTCGAAACCTAAAACAGAAAAAAGATCCAGACAGCAGAGTTCGAGGACCCATTCTGTGTTTTGGTGGCCCTCCCGGTGTGGGTAAAACATCTCTCGGTAAATCCATTGCCCGTGCCATGGAACGTAAATTTGTACGTATATCTCTTGGTGGTATTCGGGACGAAGCTGAGATCCGTGGTCATCGCAGAACCTATATTGGCGCGTTGCCTGGACGAATTATTCAAAGTATTAAAAAAGCGGGGAAAAATAATCCGGTCTTTATGCTGGATGAGATTGATAAACTGGGGGCTGATTTCCGCGGTGATCCATCATCTGCACTATTGGAAGTGTTGGATCCTGAACAGAACTATTCCTTCAGCGATCACTATTTGGAAGTGGATTTTGACCTGAGCAATGTCATGTTTATTGCCACGGCAAACTATCAGGATGCCATCCCGCCAGCGCTTCGAGACAGAATGGAAATCCTGGAGTTTTCCGGATATATTGAAGATGAAAAAGTACAGATCGCAAAGCGGCATATTCTCCCTAAACAGGTGGAAGAGAATGGTCTAACCAAAGAGCAAGTCACCTTTGATACTGCATCTGTGAAAGAATTGATCCGCTCTTACACCCGGGAAGCAGGTGTTCGAAATCTGGAACGTGAAATAGCAAATGTTCTGAGAAAAGTGGCTCGGGAACTGGTGGAAGGAAAAACGAAAAAGATGAAAATTACCAAAACAAAAGTTGGTGATTATTTGGGTGCGCCCCGATTCCATTCTGAATTAGCAGAACGCACCACCAAACCTGGTGTTGTGACTGGTTTGGCCTGGACAGCGGCCGGTGGAGATATCCTGTTTATAGAATCCACTCGAATGAAAGGAAAGGGTCGGTTGACGCTGACAGGCCAACTCGGTGATGTGATGAAGGAATCTGCCACAGCAGGGCTGGCTTTTGTCCGCTCTCATGCAGAAGAATTTGGCCTTGACCCAAATTTCAATGAAAATACAGATATTCATATTCATGTGCCTGCGGGAGCCATCCCGAAAGATGGCCCATCTGCCGGTGTGAGTATGGTTACATCTCTTGTTTCACTTTTATCTGGAATTCCGGTAAAAGAAAAAGTAGCTATGACGGGTGAAATCACGCTTCGTGGGAATGTCCTTCCAATCGGTGGCGTAAAAGAGAAAGTCACTGCGGCCCATCGAGCAGGAATTAAAGAAGTGATTTTGCCGGACCATAACCGTAAAGACCTTGAAGATGTGCCGGAACATGTAGCCAAAGATCTAACGTTTCATTTTGCCAAAGAGATCAAAGATGTGCTGAAAGTAGCTGTAGCAGGTGTTGTAAAAACTAGAAAAAAATCTAAAAAATCCTAATTGAAATAAGTAATATCGCCGGTTAAATTTAAGGGCGATTAGCTCAGTTGGTTAGAGCACTGCGTTTACACCGCAGGTGTCGGGAGTTCGAATCTCTCATCGCCCACTAAGCCCTGTAAAAATGGCTTATAACATCTTGTAAAAGATAAAGGAAACAAATGCCAGAAAAAAAACAAGGAACCGTTAAATGGTTCAATAATTCTAAGGGCTACGGTTTTATCGAGTGTGAAGGTCAAAAAGATCTTTTTGTTCATATGAACGAAATTTTGATGGATGGCTTTAAAACACTTTCTGAAAAACAAAAAGTTGAATTTGAAGTTGGCGAAGGGCAAAAAGGCCCCGTTGCTTTACAAGTGAAACCTTTATAGTTCTACTCTGGAATTAGTTAAAAAGCCATCCGTCAACCGGCGGATGGCTTTTTTTTTCAATAACATTTATTTTAATTGTTTTCCTTGTTCTGTCATTACAAGGAGTGGAGCGACGTGGTAATCTCGTTTGTGGACCTAGGCTCGAGAATGTATTAACGAGTACGCTCCATTAAAATGACAATGCTGTTTAAATCGGTTCGGGATGGCAGAATAATGATACATGAAGTCAGGTACAGGATACCGCGATGACCCTATTTTTAAACCAATATTAAAAACTCTCCTAGAAAAGCAGGTGTTTTTTATTTCTAACAAATTCAGCAATTTCCAAGGGTTAGTCTTCTATTAAATTCAAATCATCATGAAAAATTTTCTCGTCCTTATTCCATTCCTATGCACTTTATTATTTTCGCAATCCATCCAGGTGGTAGACCAATTCCATAAAAATGGACTTCCGAAAGTTGTCCATCATTACCGGGAATCAAATAATCGACTGGAACTCTTTCAAAAAACATTTTATCATTCAAATGGACAAAAGGAAAAAGAAGGAACCTATTTCAATGGCAGTAAAGATGGAAAGTGGAAAGAATGGCGAAAAGATGGGACTCTCATGGAAGAGGGGAATTATGAAAACGGTGATAAACATGGTAAATGGATTCACTGGGGGAAAAATGGTAAAAGATTAAAGGAAGGAAAATATGTCCATGGAGAGAAAGATGGTGTTTGGGTCAAGTTTACTCCCAATGGGTTTAAACTGTGGGAAAAGAATTATTA
>DQOT01000149.1 GCA_015658495.1 Fidelibacterota bacterium
CAAGGTCATTTATTGCATCTTTATTTTTAAAATTAAAAATGATTTCTTTTAATTTAGGATGAGATTCAAAAAATGGTTTTCGGACAGGTGTTATGACTGAATCAAAATTGGGTGAATTCAACAATTCCTGAACAAGATAGGAACCTACCAGTCCGGTGGATCCAATGACTAAAGTGGATTTTATCATTTTATTACAAGTCATAATTTATAAAAAGATTCTTTACTCTTTTACCACGCGAGCACCAAATAATATTATTGAATAAGTTGTCAATATTTTCCTTAACATACATGCTATTCTATGAAGCAAATTGCTTATAAAACACTCGTTGGCATATTCATGTCATTTTTTCTTTTTGGGCAGACTATTACCGTTGACGCTCCAAGAGTGGTCCTGAAAAATATTGAGTTTAATATTTCTTATTCCGGGGATTTTTTCAATAGTGATTCATTAATCATGAGGGTAAATGGAGCTATTATTCAAGCTTCAAACTTATCAGATGAAGCGGCTGTTTATAAAAATATTATTGTTGAAAATACTGGGGAAGTATCCTTTCAACTTTCTGAAGGAACCAGAGTGCTTCACCAGTTTAACCGTAAGGTAATCCTGGGCTGGATATCCGTTCTTCCGCCATTGATTGCGATTACACTGGCATTTTTATCGCGGTCGGTTATTCCGTCCTTGTTTGCCGCCATTTGGTTTGGTGTTTGGTCATTAAGCAGTTTCAGCATTGTTAAGATCGTTCCTTCTCTTTTAGATTCATTCTATCATTACATATTAAATACGATGATTGATCGGGATCATGCAATCCTGATATTATTCACATTGATGCTGGGTGGCATGGTGGGTATCATATACATGAATGGGGGTATGCATGGTATTATTCAGCACTTGATCAAAAAAGCAGACACGCCTAAAAAGGGACAAATTGCAATTTGGCTATTTGGAATAATCATTTTCTTTGATGATTATTCAAATACGTTAATCGTAGGTAATACATCAAGGCTTCTCTGCGACAAACTAAAAATATCCCGGCAGAAATTGGCTTATCTCGTTGATTCAACGTCTGCACCTGTTGCAACCATAGCTATTATTACCACATGGATCGGATTTCAGGTTGGAATCATTGCAGATGCGTTACCGGGATTGGATGGACTGAACGAATCGGCGTATATGCTTTTTATTCATTCAATTCCCTATAGCTTTTATCCTTTTCTAGCCATTATTCTAGTCGGGCTCATTGTTACGACAGGAACTGATTTTGGTCCCATGGTTCAGGCAGAAGAAAGAGCAAGATCGGGAATCAAATACACACCTAATATGGATGAACTGGAAACAGAAGCTGGTGCAGATTCTGATGAGCTTTTTGTAAAACAAAATATCAACCAAAGAGCCCGTAATGCTATTATCCCAATTGCTGTATTGGTGTTTTCCATGTTCTATTTCATTTTCACATCCGGAGAAGGTGATTCAATAAAAGATATCCTGGGCAGTGCCGACACCTTTGGTGCCTTAATGCATTCTACTTTATTAAGTGCCCTGGTGGCTGCCGGTTTATCCATTGGACAAGGCATCTTAAATGTGAACGAAACGCTGGATGCCTGGTTCAGCGGATTAAAGTTCATGCTTATGGGACTCCTGGTTTTACTATTGGCCTGGGCGCTAGCTGATATTTCGAAAGATTTGCACACCGCTGACTTTATTGTGTCCACGTTGGGAAATTCAATCCCTATGTCGATTTTGCCCTCCGTTATATTCTTAATAGCTGCTGTTACCGCATTTGGTTCTGGATCCAGTTGGGGTGTTATGGCTATTCTCATGCCATTAGTGATTCCATTAACCTGGGCTGTCATGGGGCATAATGGGGGTGCTACACCTGAAAATATGCACATTTTGTATTCTACAATCGCCTGCGTGTTAACCGGTTCTGTGTGGGCAGATCATTGTTCACCTATTTCTGACACCACTATTTTAACATCCATGGCATCCGGATGTGAGCTTATGGATCATGTTAGGACCCAAATGCCCTATGCCGTTTCTGCGGGATTGGCGGCGTTACTACTGGGAACACTGCCCGCCGGATTTGGCTTCCCATGGTGGATTTTACTCTTGCTTGGAATTGGTTCACAGGTCATAGTTGTAAAACTGTTTGGACAAAAAACAAGTTAACCATTCTCTTCTTTCGTGTTATACAATGATACCACCTGATGCTTTTTGTTTATAAATGGTCGTTTTGTTAAATTCAATGACAGAATTGGAGTCTGAAATGAAAAAATTATTCCCATTTTTTTTAGTACTCATTGCTGGATGTTCAAGTGATCCTGTCAATATGGATGAGGTGCTATTTGAAAGAGCAGGACAATACATAACCGATAATAATTATAGTTCTTTTTTCTTTTTTAACCTTAAGGTTTATAATGGCCCTGCCTATACCTTGCACAAGAATGGCAAGAAAAAGGAGGAGGGGAAATTAAAAAACGGTTTTCAATCTGGTTTATGGACTGCCTGGGATGATGAGGGGAATAAATGGTTTTCCGGGGCGTACGAGCATGGAAAAGAGCACGGGAAATGGGTGGGTTGGCATCCCAATGGCAACAAGAAGTATGAGGGCATCTATGAAAATGGGTTTCAGGCGGGGAAATGGATTTATTATAATGAGGCGGGGAAAAAGAATCTGGAAGAAATTTATTTTTCCTGCACCGAGGAATGTGCAGACTCGCACTACAAAATGGATTGCCCCAGAATGGGGAAAGTAAAAGAATCAAAAAAGTTTTAACTGTTTAAACCCGCATAAATCATGATTCTATTATTCCAAACCAATGTCGGGGAACTTTAAACTGAATAGTCTTGTCACCTGAATTTTCGGAATGACACCCCTTGTTAGTTGAAACATGGTTTGCCTAATTCAACAAATGACTGAGCCTGGTGAAAAATCACCTTCGAAAGATTTCATCAATTACACCCGTCGTAATATTGGATTTCCGGCGTGAATTTGAATCCCGTAAATGTAGCAGTACAAATGTGGGTATGATACCGATTGGTGAAATGTGCGGTCGTTCCATCCTCAATATCATGGACATGTCCATTCTGGGAATCAAAATCGCTATCATCCGGTGTTATGCCATCTAATTCGGTACAGCCCATTATTACTGTGCCGTCACACATGATTCCGTACAGTTCAATCTCACCGGAACCCACGATAGCCGTGGTAATCAATCCTTTTTCCTGCAACACTTCCAAGGGCCCTTTGGAAGTGGTATGATAATGGTAATATCCTGTATTGGTTGGATGACCATTGTAATAATCGAATGAAAACTTTTCATCCTCAATATCATCCGGCGGTGCCGCTAGTGGATTGAATAATGCAACACCGTTCAATGTGACACCAACAGCACCCATGCCATATTCGTAATTACTGGTACCCACATAGCCATCCACCAGTGATGAATTAATGGTAAGCCCGCGAGATGTGGGACTGTTTGGAACTGATACAGACATACTTTGTCCCGATATCTCATTGGGATTTTGGAAATAGCCGCTGCCCTGACTTACATAATCAATGTAGTTCTCATGGTTTTTGCTGTAATACCAGGATTTGTATGGGGGAAGGTTGTCCGAAGTAATAGTCGTATTGCTTCCGGACGCTGAAACATCCACACAGGAAAAATAAGTGGAATAAAAAGCTGGAACACCGGATCCAAAGGATTCATCACAATTGCTTAAGGTCGTTTCGTCTCCTGTTGTTTCTTCGTCCTTTTTTTCATCCGGTGGTTCACAACTCCAGAAAAATAAAATGACAAAAACACTGTTAATTATTTTCAAATTGATCATTTTAAAACTTCGTTTTTCTTTTTATAGGTTATGTATTCAAAAGTCTTGAGTGGCGTTATTTCAACAGTAACATTTTTTTTGTGAATGACCTATGTAATGTTTCAAGTTTATAAAAATACAATCCTGCAGAGACTGGTCGGGCGAAATCATCAGTGGCATCCCAAATAACCGATTTAAAACCAGGCTTTTGGTTGCCATGAACTAAAGTCCGAATCCGGCGACCCATGAGATCAAAGATTGTCAGATCAATAGAGCCGCCCCGGGTGAGATCATAATCAATGGTTGTGGTGGGGTTGAATGGGTTTGGATAATTCTGGTAAAGTGCGAATTCGGTTGGCGTGATTTCACTACCCAAAACAACCATGTCATCTTCAATGGGCGAAGACATGGCACGACAACGGTTATGGTTTTGTCCCATGCCCGGTGTCCTGTAAAAAGATATCTCCGGTGTGAATTCGTGCTCTTGATAGCCGTTTCCATCGGTATCGTCTTCAGTGATCTCATCATAGCAAACATGGGTATGATACCGATCTTCGAATATGGATATGCCTTCTTCGTCTACCATATTATGTATGTGACCATTTTGCGCATCCCAGTCAGACGAGTTGGGTGCGGTGCCATCTAATTCTGTACAACCCATAACAACCACACCATCGCACATAATACCATACATTTCAATCTCACCAGATCCAACTGTGGGTGTTTCGATCAGCCCTTTATACTCCAGCACTTCCAAGGGGCCTTTCGATGTAGTGTGATAATGGTAAATACCACTGGGTCCCGCAGGATGTCCACTGTAATAATCAAAGGAGTATGATTCGTCTTCAATGATATCCGGCGGTGATGCGCAGGGATTGAACATATTTACACCATTCAGCGCTGAGCCAACCGATCCCATGGGATATTCAAAATTGCTTGTCCCCACTTCCCCGTCCACTGCATCTCCATCGATGGTCAGGTTGGGACGGGCTTCCGGATCTACCGGAATGGAAACCACATAATCGTATTCCGTGATGTAAGCACCCGGAATTTGAAAATATCCTTCGCCCTGGGATACATAATCAATATGATTTGGATCTCCATCGGGATAATACCAACTTTCGTAGGGCGCTAATCCGGTATAATACAGGTTGATGTAATTACCACTTTCGGACAGGCTTGCATCAACGCATTGAAAATATTTCTGGAAAAATTCCGGTGTATTGCCCGAAATGTTTGTTTCGCAACTTTCAAGTGTGTAGGCCTGTGCAGACAACAGCATCGGCAGCGCAATTAAAAGCAATAGTGATATCTTTCTCTTCGTGGTGTTTCCTTCATTTATTGTTAATAATAATATTTATCCTTAGCAAATTTTAATACGATTTCGGAATCGATGACACCATAATTAAAATCTATTTTAAGCTTCTAACCGTATCTTTTTTACTTAATATAAATAATTTTTTCAGACACCGACTTTTTTCCGGATTGAAGAACTGCAAAATAGATACCACTGGCATACGGAGATGCATTCCATTTTATTTCATGTTTCCCTGCTTCAACCGTTCCATTCATCATTGTTTCTACCTTATGACCGGTTATGTCAATTATTTGTATAGACACAGAACGGTTCCCGAGCGGAATCGATGGGTGCCGTGTTTCTACCGGAATATTAAACCGGATAGTGGTCGTGGTATTGAATGGATTTGGATACGGTGAATAAAATGTAAAATCATTCAGGGTTGGATCGGTGGCAAGTCCCAATGTATTTAATACAATAATTACCACTGAATCTGGGTCTGATTCTAAATCTCCATCGGAAACGATTAACGCAAACAATAACGCTGTGGAATCATCAACTTCAGGCGAAATGAAAGTTGGCATGGATCGTGTAGGATCGTCTAATTCAATATCAGTTGGCGCAGTCCATAAATATGATATATTAGCATTTTCAAAATCAGACGATTCTGTACCATCTAAAATAACCGTTTCATTCTCCATGACTGTTTGGTCGTGCCCCGCATTAGCTACGGGGGGAATATTTGTATGAAAAACTGTAATTGTAACCGAATCCGGTTCTGAATCGAATTCTCCATCTGATACAATTAATACAAAAATAAAGGCAATTGAGTCCTCCACTATGGGTGTCGTAAAACTGGGTGTGGCAGAAGTCGGATCACTCAGCAATATTCCATTGGGAGGAGTCCACATATATGATAACGCTATGTTTTCCTCATCATATGATTCGGAGCCATCCAAGGTTACCAACTGATTTTCGCTCACGATTTGATCTAGTCCTGCATTGGCTACCGGTGGCTGATTTTCTGCGCCTGTATTACATTCACCCCAAACACAGTCCACCCATTCTGGATGATCAATGAAAGGATTCCTGTTTTCCTGAATTTCATAAACTGCATCATTTCGATCAATTTCTTTTTGGCTCACCGAATCCTGGAAATGCCAATCCATTAACATTTCTACGGCCCAGGCTTTCAGGTCCGCACCATTCACCATATCGTTTTCGTCCCAACCGGAATCCTCCGTGTAATAACGCGTTGACATATAAAAATAGGTCCGGGAAAAATCACCTTTGTATTCATCAATGGGCTCAAAAACCGTTCCTTCGTATCCATAAGTATCCATGGTGCCACGTTGGCTCCCATTCTGCGATGTCCAATTTGGACTTGTGACTTCGCCATAAGGGTAATTGGATCGCATGCCGTTCACATAGCCGTCCGTAGGATAAATATGGAACAGGTCGGTTTTCATGGGCATGGCGTCATTAAACCAGCTCTTTGGCCAGGAATGTTCCCGGTTATAACAATCACCTTCCTCGCTGTAATTCCCGCATTGGTCTGCACTCGTAAAATTATAAATATAAGGCGGTGTCCCGCCGGGCACATCAGAATACATATCCCAAACCGTCCCGTCAGGTTTTGCATCAGTCGATTCAAAATGACCGTGCAGGGAGCTATAACTTTGTGCATTGTGGTCATCAATAATATTGTGTAGGGCCAACCGCAATGAATCCCCATCCAATCCTTCAGCGTCATCATAATATCCCGGAGGAATATCGGCTGCCAAAAGAGCTATAAATAGAAAAACAAAGATCGATTTCATCCTAAAACCTTTTAAATAAAAAATTGGTTTAAGCCAATTTAAAAACGGATAAATAATTTGTTGTTCCCGGCATACCCACAGGTACACCACCTGTGATTACATATTTTTGCCCTTCGTTCAGAATTTCTTCACGTAATAAAATTCCATTGGCCACATTTTGAATTTCATCCGATGAATTATATTCCTTAACCACAAAAGGCGTGATTCCCCACACAATTGAAAGTTGTCGGCAGATCTCTTCAATGGGCGTCATGGCAATGATCTGTGCCGCCGGCCGATATCGTGACACCATCCTGGCAGTACTGCCGCTATGTGTCATTGTGATTAAAATTTTAATATTTTGATCATAAGCTACCGAACATGCGGCGTGACTGATCGCTTGTGCAGTGTTGAGATGTCTTTTTCCCCGTGCGATATAATGATCCTGATAATTAATGGCTGATTCTGTTTCCTCAATGACACGGTTTAACACTTCAATGACTTTTTCCGGGAATTCGCCCATGGCTGTTTCACCCGTGACCATCAGCGCATCGGCGCCATCTAAAATTGCATTGGCGATATCACTTACTTCTGCACGGGTTGGAACGGGACGCTTGGTCATGGAATCTAAGATTTGAGTAGCAATAACGACGGGCTTCCCAGCTTTAGTGGATTTTTCAATCACTTTTTTTTGAATCAATGGCACACGCTCAAGGGGGAGTTCCACGCCCAGATCTCCCCGGGCCACCATGACTGCATCAAAGGCATCAATGATGCCATCCATATTTTGAACTGCTTCCCATTTTTCAATTTTTGCCATAATAGGAACAGCATAACCGATATCCCGCACGCGGGAACGCACCAAGTCATAATCGTGTGGTGATTGAACAAAAGAAAGGGCCAGCCAATCTGCGCCATGCTTCAATGCCAATTCAAGATCCTGCTCATCTTGTTCCGTTAAACTGGGGACATCCAATGCCACACCGGGGAAATTTACTCCTTTTCGATTTTCAACAATTCCTGATGTAATTGTTTTGCATTCCAATGTGGAATTTGAAACATGTTTTACAACTTCCAGTGCTATGCGGCCATCGTTAATCAGGATCTGTGCGCCCGCATCAACTTTTTGGAATTTTACACCTTTAGAAACCGGAATTACATTGTCACCCATCTCCTCATTACTGATTGTAACAAGATCCCCCTCATTTAATTCATAGGAGTTTGCAAGCCCACTCACCCGGATCTTGGGTCCTGCAAGGTCTCCCAAAATTGCGGGGCGACCTCCGGAAGAAAGACTGATAGATTGGATCATATTAAAATAGTATTTTTTATCTTCTGTGGTTCCGTGAGACAGGTTTACCCGAAAGCAATTCACACCTTGATCGACGAGTGATTGGAGCATTTCCGGCGTTGAACAACTGGGTCCCACTGTAGCAATTATTTTTGTACGATTTATTTCCATGGGTTAAATTACCTGCATTCATTATCGTTTTACACTTATTCTATGAGACATTTTATTTCGATATTATTTCTTTTATGCTTGATCTCCTGCAGTGGCCCAACGGGATATTGGTCCGACCCCAGGGTGATCCTTATTTCCATTGATGGACTCCGCAGTGATATTGTAAACAACCCCGCTTTTGCAGAAAATCATCCGTTTTTGGCGCGCCTGATGGCAGAGGGAGAATATTGCGTCAATGTGCAAACAGTGTTCCCTTCCCTAACTTACCCATCTCACACTTCCATGATCACCGGTGTCATGCCTGATAAACACGGCATTGTAAACAATCGGCCCTTTATACCAGAGAAAAATTTTGTGGATTGGTATTGGTACGCAGATTCCATCAAAGTACCCACCCTCATCACAAAAGCAAAGCAGAAAGGGCTGGTCACATTGGGTGTAAGTTGGCCCGTCACGGTTGGCGCAGAGATGGACTGGATGCTGCCGGAGATCAAATCTGTAACGGATACAATCTCCACGGTGGACTTGGCTCGGAAACATGACCGTCCGGAGACATTTTTGGAATCGGCCAAGATTCGTGGGGCAGTGCCTGAAGACGGCAATCCATCAGGATATAACAGGGACCTTTTGCTTCACGAGATCTTTATGGATGCGTTTTTCCGGAAAGCACCTCATTTGAGTTTATACCACATGATCGAGACCGATTTGATCCAACATGAATTTGGGGGGAAATCAGATGAAGCAAAGGATGCATTCATGTTCATGGATTCGCTGGTTGGAAATATCATGGCATTTTTAGATGAAAATAAATTGTGGGAGACCACGACACTGATGATCGCGGGGGACCACGGATTTCGTGATTATGAAAAACAGGTCAATATAAATCGCTTATTTGAAAAAGAGGGCTGGCTCACTTTAAAAAATGGTTTTATTTCTGATTGGAAAGTGGTTTGCCTGGGGTCCGGCGGGTCTGGTTTTGTGCGGTTAAAATATCCTGCTGACAGGGACTTTAAGAAAAAGGTTCGCTTACTGTTGTCTAAACAAGAAGCTTTTGAAGTTTTGGAACAACGCCATATGAGAGGCACGCTTTGGGCGCCAGAAAAAACAGATTTTGTTTTATTGGCTAATAAGGGATTCGGGTTTGTGCGCAGTACTGAGGAACCCTATATCACGGACAGGGCCGGTGGATCTCATGGCGGTGATCCAAGACATAAAATTTTAAAAACAGGCTATATCGCTGCAGGTCGCGGCATAGAAAAAGGTGTGATTGATTCCATGTCCGTTACAGATATAGCATTTAAAATATCTGATTTGCTTGGACTTGAATTAGAAAATTCTGTTGTCATGAAAGACAGATAAAAAGTTGTCATTCCAGACGATGTGGAATACAGCAATTGCATGGGTTTTTAATGATCCTTAATCGAATCTTAGTTTGCGAGCGGAATGAAATGGGGCACCTACCGGCCATACCGGGGTTCGGGAGCAGGCTAACCGGAATGACAAAACAAACTAATTTAAAACTTGTGGTGCCACCAATCGAAATGGCTTGATCTCCACATCAAATTCCCGTCCTGCTTCATCTATCATCCGATAGGTCCCTTCCATAAACCCCATGGGTGTGGGCAGCGGGCAAAAACTGGTGTATTCAAAGGATTCCCCGGGAGCAAGTTTTGGCTGTTGTCCAATCACGCCGGGACCATGGACGTCTTCGGTGTTTCCCTGTCCATCGGTGATATGCCAATAGCGGCTTAAAAGTTGAGCTGGATTATTACCCTTATTAGAGATTGTGATATGATAGGCGAAAAAATGATAGGGCCGAACGGGGTCAGATTTTTCAGGAATATATTGTGGTTTAACAGTAATCTCAATGGTATTATCCATAGGATAAAATTAATTCCTTTATCTTTGCCATCCGATTTATTCCCTATAAATTTTAATTCGTTATGAATGAATACACCCGTTCACTTTACGTCTATATATTAATTGCTTTTCTCGGGCTTGCTATGATCCTGATGAAAAAAAGCGAGACACTTCGATTCGGCTCTTCTGTGGAAATCACCGAGAACGAGATAATGGATCACATCCGGTATTTATCCCATGAAGACAGGGCTGGCCGTTTTCCCGGCACCCGGGAATCAAAGGATGTGATCTCTTATTTAATTCGTCATTTCAAATCCTATGGTGTAAAGCCGGGCGGAGAAAATGGATCGTATGTCCAACCGTTCAATATCACGGACGGGATTGAATTGGGTGCTAATAATTCAATGACAATGGGCGATACCTCTCTCACAATTCATAGCGATTATATTCCACTTTGGTTTTCGGGGAATGATTCTGTTTCTGCGTCAGCTGTGTTCGCCGGATATGGATTTACCATCGATGAAAAAGAATTAAAATGGAATGATTATGCAGACTTGGATGTGAGCGGGAAATGGGTCATAATGATGCGCCACAGCCCGGAGAGAAATAACCAACATTCTTTATATACATCCCATTCCGGTCTCCACAAAAAAATGCTGGTTGCTCGGGATAATGGCGCCGTGGGTGTGATTTTTGTATCCCAAGTTGAAGACACTGATCTTTATCCATTGAGATACATTTCCGGGTACAAGAATGCCGGCATTCCTGCGATCCATCTTTCAAATGAAATGGCGGATCACCTTTTTAAAACAGTGGGTTGGTCTCGTGAAACAATCCAGGAAACCATGAATCGATCTCTGGGGCCAATCACTTTTAATTTAACCGCTGTGACTATCAATGCATCCGTGGAATTGATCCCTATTCAAATGAGGGCTGCCAATGTGGTGGGGCTCATCCAAAGCGGACATCGGAAATACAGAAATGAATATGTTGTTATTGGCGCACACTTTGATCACGTTGGGATGGGAGGTCCCGGAACCGGCTCTCGAAAACCAGATACGCTTGGTATCCACCCCGGTGCGGATGACAACGCATCGGGCACTGCGGGACTATTGGAAATTGCCCAAAAACTGTCATCCCAAAAAAGCCGGTTGAAACGAAGCGTATTATTTATTGGGTTTGATGCTGAAGAAAAAGGCCTTTTAGGTGCAAAATATTTTGCTGATCACCCAACAGTTGATCTAGAAAATATCGTAGCCATGCTGAACATGGATATGGTCGGCCGGATGGAAGATTCCTTCGCAACTGTGGGAGGCGTTGGAACGTCACCCATGTTTAAGCCTCTTCTAGATAGCTTATCAAGAAACAGGGGGTTTAATTTGAACATGACTCTGCCGGGATTTGGACCCAGCGATCACGCTGCTTTTTATGCAAAAGATATTCCCGTTCTATTCTTTTTTTCCGGATTTCACAGCGAATATCACACCCCGGAAGACACATGGAGGCTCATTAACCTAAAAGGTGAAAAAGATTTTTTAGATCTCGTGTATGATGTCGTATTTCACTTGGCACATGTATCTGAAAGACCCGTATTTGTTGAAGCGGGTCCAAAACAAGGACCGATGAGACGGAACGACCGGTTCAAGGTCACATTTGGAATCGTGCCATCCTATGGAAGCACAAAGGAAGGATTGGAAGTAGATGCCATTTCAAGGCCGGATGGACCGGCAGTAAAGGCGGGCATCCAGAAAGGAGATGTGATTAAAATCATCAATGGCAAACCCATTAAGGATATTTATGAATTCATGGATCGACTTGGTGAACTGGAGCCGGGAATGACCATTCCTGTTTTGATTGACCGGGATGGAAAAGAGATGGAGTTGTCAGTTTCGTTTTAATTGTGTTTAAACGTTCAAAAGAATGGTGACGAAATCGATTACCGGGATATGATTATTCCTGTGCCGGATATTATTTTATAACCATTTGTACCCAAAACATGATTCCGTTTTTTGGAAC
>DQOT01000321.1 GCA_015658495.1 Fidelibacterota bacterium
CCAATTCAAAACTAATCTTTTCGACGGATGATTCTGTCTCATTGACAGATAATACTGTGCAGAGTCTTGCTATTGATCCGTCACAACAACGGGTTCGTCTTCATTTGGATAGGAAAGGAGGCGGTAAGATCGTTTCTATCGTGAGAGGATTACAGGAATCAAATGATGTTTTGACGGTCATTGCGAAAGACTTGAAAAAAGGATGCGGTGTGGGTGGGTCAGTCAAGAATGGCGAAATTTTGATCCAGGGAAATCACCGTGAAAAAATTCAAAAATTATTATCAAAAAAAGGATATGCCGTCAAACTCAGTGGCGGATAACAAAAAATGAACTCAATCATAAAATATTCAATTACCACGCTCATGTTAGTGATGATGCTTTGGTCTTGCACCAAGGCGTCCGGACATGGATCGGTAACAATAGTGTTGTCCGGCAGTGTTCATGGTCAATTGGACCCCTGCGGCTGAAAAAAGAATCCACTGGGCGGTCTGTCCAGGCGATTTGTCAAAATGAACGAACTGCGGGAATCAGGGCTCGATCCGTTGATCATCGATGCAGGAGATCTGTTTTTCAGCACGGCCAATCTGAATCCCACCAACAAAGAATCGGAGCTATATCGCGCCAGTGCTATCTTAGAAGGATACAGCAGGATTGGGTGTGATGCCATCAATGTTGGGCATTATGAAATGCTGAATGGATTATCGTTTTTGAAAGAAATGGATGAGAAAACAGAGATCCCATTTTTGTCCGCGAATCTTCGTGATGCCAAAACGAATACACTTTTATTTGACCCCTTTAGTATTGTTGAAAAAGGAACATTGAAAATCGGTATAATCGGTGTCACCGATAAATTGCCCGATACAACCAAGAGTATGATCACGGATGATTATGTTGAAGCGGGGAATCACTATATTGATGAAATTTCCAGCAAAACTGACCTTATTGTGATGATGGTCAATAGTGATAGAAAAACATACAGCGAATTACCAATACATTTTGCGAATGCCGATTTTATTGTAACCAGTGGAAGTACAAACATGACCCAGCCAAATACGCCACAAAAAGATGGTGGACCTTACCTCTATTCTTGTGGAAAACAGGGAAAATATTTATCAGTGTTAAGTGTTGATTTAGAGGATACAAATAATCCCATTGTTGATGTTTCCGCGCATGAAAAAAATATTAAATCGATTCGTAAAAGATTTGAACGTCTTCAAAAGAAAGATCCGAATAAATCTTTAGATGAGTTGTATGCTGGCCAGGCAAACGTATTGAAAATTATTGAACAAAATCGGGATAAATTGAAAGAATCAGAAGCGGTGATAAAGTCCGCCGTCAATACCATGAAATTTGAAACAATTGCCCTGAATAAAAAAATTCGGGATAACCCCGAATTATTAGCCTTCGTAGATGAATCCTTAGCTGCCTGCAGTTCCTTGAAACCTAAGATCGCTAAAACAGCACCAAGATCCAATTCAAAGAAAAAGAGAAAACCCGATCTAAAGAAAAAACAGAGTGGTGTTGGAAACAATCTATAAGGTAATTCCAGGTCCACATTTATTTTGAATTTTAAAAAACAGATATCAATTTTTATCACTGCATCTATTCTGGTAGGATTCATATCTAATTTGGTTCGATCTGACGCCATATCCTGGATCGCTGAACCGATAAAAGTCGTCAAAAATGTTGATGATGTATTATTAATCCTCTCCGATTCCCAAATTCGCGAAATTGATCTCGAAACGGCTAAATCGCTGCACCAAACCGGATTATTGTTTGTGGATGCCCGGGCGGAAGAATACTTACTCGATGGCATGATCCCTGGTGCCATTGCCAATGATGATGTGGGCATTTTATCAGAACAGATTGAGGTTTTGGTTGGCTATGAAAAAGGGTTTGTTGTCTATTGCAGTGATGATGATTGTGGCTCCAGCGAAGAATTGGCTTACGAATTACAGGACCTTGGATTTATGAACATTTTCGTTTTTAAAGGTGGATGGAAATCCTGGACAGAAGCCGGATTGGAGATTGAAAAACATGAATAAATTTTATCCCTGGCTCATAGTTTTGATAAGGGTCCTTATTGGAGTCATTTTTATTTATGCCAGTTATGATAAGGTCCTCGATCCTGGGAAATTTGCACGTGACATCGCCAATTATCATATTATACCCTTCGGATTAGAGAATTTGATCGCCATCATTCTTCCATGGTTGGAATTGTTCATTGGTATTGGATTAATTGCTGGTTTAATGGTGGATGGTGCATCTATGATCAGTGGTGGACTGATGACAATTTTCATTTTATTCATCCTTCAAGCCACGCTTCGAGGGTTCAATATCGAATGCGGGTGTGGGTTAAAAGAAGGCGAAATGGTGGGGTGGAATAAAATATTAGAAAACCTGGTTTTTCTTGGTGCCTCCTATTTGGTTTGGCAACGCCAGCAAAAACTTTTCGAATTTTTCCCAAAAACTCCGTTGTCGCACTAATATCCAAAAAGTAATTTTGCCCGCCCAATTTTGGGCAAAAAGATCATTTACATTGCGAGAGTAGCTCAGCTGGTAGAGCATCACGTTGCCAACGTGGGGGTCGCGAGTTCGAATCTCGTCTCTCGCTCACATAAAAACCCGTCGAAAGTCGGGTTTTTTATGTTACCCTAAAGTATTGAAGAAACTATATAGGGTTAAGATAATTAAAAATTATTTTGACCGATATACCCACTATCCCACAGAATTAATCCTTTTTTTATTTTTTTCCTTCGCTTTGGGCTCGGATCTTTTTGTTCAGTTTAATTATTTTTTCGTTCCCTTCACACCAGGGCGGCAAATGATCCCAGTCTGGGATCCCATCATCGATAAGGGTGCTATTCTTGGGGTTTTTAGGAAAACCTTCAGCCGGTAATGCGCCCACGATCAGGCAAACTAATTCACTTTCATCGTTCGCCTTTAATGCACGATACACTTCCGGATCAACACGGACCACATCTCCCGGGGATAGGTTTATAAGTTCCCCGTCCAAATAAATAATACCTTTCCCACTAAGCACAATATATATCTCTTCTTGCACTTCATGTTTATGTAAAAAAGTATAGCCCTTTCCAATGGGTAACCGCGCAAACCCCATTCCAACAGAAG
>DQOT01000112.1 GCA_015658495.1 Fidelibacterota bacterium
GTGTCGATTTGGGGTTTGGGTTTTACGAGCCAACATTAACTGGTTTCGACGATAACAGTGATGTTCCTTTCCCAACCGGTAACATTTTAAATCGAAATCTGCTCATTAATTGGGGAGTTTATTATGAATTTTTCAGTAACGCTCGAGTAGGGTACAATTCCTTCGCATCTTTCGAAATAGGAAAATTGGATTTGGTAAATTCCAAATCTGTATTTCGGCGTACGATTCGTTACAGGATGTTTCCCTTAGAAACGTTTTTTCGCTGGAAACCAAGAATAGAACTCAATTTCACCCTGGCACCGATTTGGGGACGTGGTAGAATTTCCGTGGATACATCGCCTGGGGATAAATCTGAAGACTGGAATCAACTCTTAAATAGTTTTGGCGATTCTGATCCCATGTCAGAAATGGGTTCGGCGGATGCCATGATCACCGATTGGATTGGATATTGCGGGATGATTGGTCTTCGTTATTATTTGTCAACACGGATAGGCATCGATATGAAAATGGGATTTATGAATAATTCTTACAATAATGAAAGTTGGCGTCTTCAAAAGGAAAAGGTAAAAGGTCCCGTCATGAAAATTGATGAAATCCCTGTGTTTTCAATAAAAGTTGTTTATGGACTGAAGTGAAAAAAATAATTATCATCCTTCTTTCACTGCTGTTTTTATTTGGGCAAGAATCGATGGAAGATTCTCCTAAACCATGTGAAGATTCCTTACTTAAACTGGCGAAAAAAAAGGGGATTAAAGCTATTCCGATTAAAGACATTCTTAGATTTCGAAAATTGATGAAAGCTTGCGAAAAGGTGGGTGGAGAAAAGGTTGTTGATCAGATTGTTTATCAGGATTGGCAGCGGGACTACAGAAAAGCCAAGACCATGGCCTCTTTCACTTCTACTTTCTCAATTTGTGTTTTTCTTGTGATGGTCTATTATTTCGTTGGATTAGGGCTAGCTACAAAATAAAGTTTAAGGACTTTAATTAAGTTCATCGTTTATACACTGACCCTCAAGCGCATTAATATATTATTAATTTCAACATTAATTATTAATCATAATCTTTGGATTATAAACTAAATAAATAACATGAAAAAAACTTCACTCATCTTAATTGCATTGATGTTTATAAGTTGTGGAGGCGGAGATAATAAATCCGCCTCAAAAAATTTTCCCCAATCAATTCAAACTAGTAAAGATTCTAATACATCTGCAGAGCATGGAGGGTATGGGTTTGAGAATCTTGCAGAAAGTTTAGGATTCCAAACCTATATTTTATCTGAAAAAGATGGAACGTTCTTTGGCGACCCAAGAGCAAAGAAAGGTGGAACCCTGCATTATATACATTCCCTTTTTCCACGAACTATGCGGGTATTGGGTCAAAATTCCAGCCAAGTCATTAATTCTCGAACTATTCAAGCATTATGTTATGAAACGCTTTTGGGGCAGCATTCTGCTACCTTGGAATTTGTTCCGGGCCTTGCATCTCATTGGTTTATTTCTGATGACAAACTTACTTTTAAATTCCGTATAAACCCTGATGCACGATGGGCTGATGGCATGCCTGTGATCGCTGATGATATTGTAGCAACATGGGATTTGAGAATGGATGAAACAATCCTTATGCCCAGCGAACAATTGACCTTTGGAAAATTTGAACGTCCAATAGCAGAAAGTAAATATATCGTATCTGTAAAAGCGAAGGCTGTGAATTGGCGGAATTTCCTTTATTTCAGTACCATGGCGATTCATCCGAATCATATATTGAAAGATTTGGATGGTACGGCCTTCTTGGAAGAATATGCTTTTTCTATGATTGTGGGGAGTGGCCCCTATGAAATCCCAGAAGATAAAATTCTTAACCAAGAGTCTTATACTTTTGTTCGTCGAGATGACTATTGGGCAGCTCAAAGTCCATTCTCTAAATACATGTATAACTTTGATAAAATTAAAGTTTCGGTAGTGAAGGATAATGATGCCCTCCAGTACGAAAAATTCAAGAAAGGCGAACAAGATATATTTACCGTGAGTCGTGCCCGTCGCTGGGTAGAAGAAACAGATTTTGAATCCACACAAAAAGGCTGGGTTAAGAAACAACGCGTATTCTCGGAACGTCCAGCAGGTACATCCGGTTATTTCTTTAATATGCGGAAATGGCCTTTTGATGATAAATGGGTTCGATATGCTTTTTGTTATTTATACAACCGGGAAAAGATGAATAAGGAGATGTATTACAATGAATATGGTTACATGAATTCTATGTATGCCGGTTCAATGTATGAAAATCCAGACAATAACAAATTCCCCTTTAACCCTGATAAAGCAGTTGAATTATTAAAGGAAGCAGGATATACATCTCGTAATGATGATGGGTGGCTTGTCCATGATGAATCGGGTCGTATCTTTGCATTTGAATTGGATTTACCCAAAACGTATGAATATATGGCCACACCTGTTCAACAAATGCTGAAAGACTATGGTATTGATATGCAAATAAAATTTGTGGATTATAACACCATGATCAAGAATGTGAATGAGCGCAATTTCACCATTGGGATGTTGGCTTATAGCGGCTTGGTTTATCCAAATCCTGAAACATCCTATCGCTCGATATTAGCAGATCAAAATGATAATAACAATGTTTGGGGCTTTAAAAGTGATCGTGTGGATGTATTGTTAGATGAATATGACACTTGTTTTGATCAAGACAGGAGAATTGAAATAATTCGCGAGATTGATGGTATTGTGGCGGGTGTCCATCCAACGGCTTGGAGTACAGTCCGAAACTATATTAGAACCATGTGGTGGGATAAATTTGATTATCCCGATTGGATGTTATCCCGCTATGTGGGTGAACATTGGGACATTTTTTATTATTGGTGGATAGATGATGATAAAGTATTCCAACTTGATAATGCAATGGCCAATGGAGATCAATTAGAAATTCTGCCATTGGATACAGAATACTGGCCGGAATATTTGAAGAATAATCAATAATCCGAATTGGCAACTTATTTTTTAAGAAGAATCCTGCTCATGATCCCAACGTTCTTGGGGTCAACTATTCTTGTTTTTACCATTCTTCAATTGGCGCCGGGAGGTCCATTGGAGCAAACGATCTTGCAACTCCAGATGGGTGGACTTGCCGGCGGTGGAGAAGGTGGTGGAGGATCTGCAGCCGGGATTGATGGTGGCAGTGCTCTTCCAGAATCGGCCATGAAAGAGCTGAAGCGATTCTATGGATTTGATAAACCGATCTATCAGCGTTATCTCATTTGGTTGGGAATTTGGCCAAGAGAAATCAAACATCGGGATTTTACAATCCCTGTGGGTGAATCTATCGTTGAAAAACGAGTTGGGAAACGTGACGGCCGCATTTGGCGTGTTGATGTAAAATCACTTGATGGAAATAATTTATCCGTTTTCGAAAAAGATGGAGAACTCAGTCCGGTTTGGCACGCATCCATAGATGAAATCAAAGATGATGGCACACGGGAAGCAGTTATATTTCAGCAGGAATATTCAGGAATTTTGACCGGGAATTTGGGGAAATCATATACCTACCTGAGACCTGTTACGGAAGTCATGAAACCCAGATTCAAAATCTCCCTATTTTTCGGACTCACTGGAATCTTTTTATCCTATTTGATCTGTATCCCCTTGGGAATACGAAAAGCGCTCAATCATGGCTCAGTTTTTGATTTTGGGTCCAGTGTTGCCATCTTTATGGCGTATTCCATTCCTGGGTGGGCATTAGGTGGTGTTCTCCTTGTTTTGTTTGGTGGGGGGAGTTTCTGGGATTTTTTCCCATTGGGCGGATTCCGAAGTCCTGTTGAAATATGGGAAGAAATGACACTTTGGGAAAAAGTGATTGATCAGGTTCACCACATGATATTGCCCGTTATTGCTTGGTCCATTGGCAGTTTTGCCACCATGACAGTCTTGATGAAAAATAGTTTACTGGAAAATTTAAGTCAGGATTATATCCGCACTGCCTTTGCAAAAGGATTAAAAGAGAAACGTGTAGTTTGGCTCCATGCCATGAGAAATAGTGTCATCCCCATCGCATCCGGGATCGGTCATATTTTGGGCGTTGTTATTGCCGGATCCTATTTTATCGAACGAGTATTCAATATTGATTGTTTTGGCCTCTTGGCTTATGAGGCGATCTTATCGCGGGATTATCCCATTACATTGGGATTTTTAGTGGTGGTGGTTTTACTAAGGTTGATCGGAAATATAATTTCTGATCTTGCACTAGCTACGGTAGATCCA